>SMVQ01000069.1 GCA_004357655.1 Planctomycetota bacterium | reverse complement strand
GGATGACGCGGGGGCCGTCGCCTACGTCCACTGCGGTCTGCTCGTCGTCAAGCTGCGCGACCTCCTCGGCATTCCCCGGCCGTACGACCTGTCCTTCGCGAACCCGCTCGGGGTGATCCCCGCGGCGAATGCGTTTCCCAACGTGAAGTTCGTCATCCCCCACTTCGGCGCCGGGTTCTTCCGCGAGACGCTCATGGCGGGGATCCAGTGTCCGAACGTCTACGTCGACACGTCTTCCACGAACTCCTGGGTCGCCACGCAGCCGGCACCGCTGACATTGACGGACGTCTTCGACCGCGCCCTGGGCGCCTTCGGGGTCGACCGCATCCTCTTCGGGACCGATTCGAACGTCTTCCCCGCGGGCTGGCGCGTGGAGCGGTTCGAGGAGCAGCGCACGATTCTCGGCAACCTCGCGCTCACGGCGGAAGACCAGCAGAAGATCTTCGCGGGCAACGCGGACACGGTGCTCGGGCGAGCACCGCACGAGACGGACTAGGGGACGGGCACAGCGCGCAGAACGTCGGGGTGAACCCCGATCGGCACGCTGCTCTCCGTGGACGTCGCGCGATCGAGGATGATGAGCTGGGGCGCCTGGAACCCGATGGGCCCGACGAAGTCGTTCGCGTCGATCCGCCACAAGCCCGTGGCGGTGTCCGGAAGATCGAGCACACCGAGGACCGCGCGGGTCGCGAGGTCGATGGTATGGATCCGCGCAGGCGTCCCATGGGCGAGGCCGGTCTCGAGTACGAGCACGCGCTCCCCGGTTGCGTCGACGTGGAGCGTCCGCGAAGCCTCCTGGAACGGGAGGGGTTCGCTCAGTTCGGCACGGTCTCGTCCACGCGCGGCTCCTGCCCGCGAAGAACGGAGTTGTCGTTGAACAGCCGGCTCTGGTCGATGACGGGCTCCGCGAGGAGCGCGTCGACATCGATCTGCCCGGACTGCGCGTACACGTCGAGCGCGTTCTGCCACGTGGTCAGGGTCACCCACTCGGGGTCGATGCCCCGCTCGAGCATCAGCTTGGCCGTCTTGGGCACGGAGAGCGGATCGCTGACGCCCCAATCGGCCGAGCTGTCGACGATGATGCGCTCGGGGCCGTACTTCTCCACGACCTGGGCCATGCGCTCCGAGCCCATCTTCGTGTGCGGGTAGATCGTGAACGCCGCCCAGGCGCCGCGGCCCAGCGTATCCTCGACCGTCTCTTCGTTGTTGTGGTCGATGACGAGCTTCTCCATCGGCACGCCCACGTTGCGCGCCACGTCGAGCGAGCGCAGGATTCCGCGTTTCTTGTCGCGGTGCGGCGAGTGCACCATCACGACCATGTCGTGCTCCAGGGCAAACTGGAGCTGCGCCTCGTACGCCCGCTCCTCCGCGTCCGTGATCTCGTCGTAGCCGATCTCGCCGATAGCCACGACGCCCTCCTTCAGGGCGAAGCGCGGGAGGACCTCGAGCACTTCGCGCGCCAGGGCCTCGTTGTTCGCCTCCTTCGAGTTCAAGCCGATGGCGCAGTAGTGCTGGATCCCGAACTGCGAGGCGCGGAAGCGCTCCCACCCCACCAGGCTCGCGAAGTAGTCGACGAAAGCGCCGATGGTCGTGCGTGGCTGGCCGAGCCAGAAGGCGGGCTCGATGACGGCGCGGATCCCAGCGGCCGCCATGGCCTCGAAGTCCGCCGTCGTCCGGCTCGTCATGTGGATGTGAGGGTCGAAGAATCGCATGTCATGCACTCCGCTGATCCAGTGCCCGGAACTCCGCGCGACCGGTATGGCCGTCGCGGGCACGTTGCATGGTTGAGAGGACTTCCGGGTCGCGTTCCGTCTCGAGCAGCTCCGCCAGGCGGCCCGGCGCGTCGGCCCGGGCGAGAGCGATCGCGGCCGCCCTCCGCCCCACCCGGCTCTCGGACTCCAGCTCGCGCTCGATCGAGGCCAGCCCGCGCTCCCCTCCGTGCGGACCGAGGCACAGCCACAGCTCGTGCTGCACGTCGCGACCGGCGCTGCGGCGCTCGTCGGCCAGGTCGAGCGCCATGCGCGCGAGCTCGGGCGAGAGCCTCCGATCCAGGCCGAACACGCGCCACAACGGAGCGTCGATGAACACGGCCTTGATGCAGAGCTGGTTCCAGGCGACGTCGTCGAAATAGAGGAAGGGGTACGGCGTGTCGCACGTATCCGCCTCGAAGACGGGGCGGATGTTCGTGCGGCAGCCCTCGGCGGCGCGCCACAGGAACCGTTCGGGGTCGGGGAGCAGCGCGAGCGAGCGGTAGAGGGCGCACAGCTCGCCCCCGTCCGCGTAGCGAAAAGCCTCCTCGAGCGCCTCTTCGGCGGCGGTCTCCGCCAGGTCCGAACGCGCGAGCACGAGCGCGACGCGCGCGGCTTCGAGCACCGTCCAGCGCTCGGTGTTCCAGCCCGCGAGCACGGTCTCCGCCCGCGTCCGCTCATCCGCCTCGGGCGCGAGCGCGCCGCGCGGCATGAATCGGCTGGCCAGGGAGATCAGGGCGCAGAAACGCGCGACCGCGACGCCCTCCGCTACCTCGGCGGAGCTCTGCGCCAGCCACCCTCGTGCCTCTTCGTCGAGGCGGTGCTCGAGCATGCCCGCAAGGCAGGTCTTCGCGTCAGTCATCGTCGTCGGTGAGGACACTGGTTTCCCCGTCCGGCTCCCCGTCCGGCTCCGGCTCCTGATCCGGCTCCTGATCCGGCTCTTCGAGTCCGAGGGACAGAGCGAGGATGATGTAGCTCGTCGAGGCCGTGATCGCATAGGGAGCGTCGAGAAAATCGCTCGCGCCACCGTTCGCCCACATCGTCTTGGTGAGGTGCGGGCGCAGGCGCGCGTGCCAGGCCTCGCGCTCATCTTCGGGCAGGAGGCCGATCACCTGCGCCGCATAGTAGTGGCCGAAGAAGTAGAAGTACCCGGCATTGGCGTAGAACCCCTCGTGCGGTATGGGCCGCGTGCGCACGTGGTCGAGGAATCCGTGGTAGTCGAAGAACGCGTCGAGACCCGCCCGGATCACGTCGGGCGTGATCGATTGCACGCCCGCCCTGGCGAGCGCCCAGTTGCAGACCTGCGTGCGCCCGAGGCTGCCCTGGATGAGGTTGATGTGCTCGACGCCACTGATGCGCGGGATCGGTGTCAGGTCGTAGGCGTAGGCGCCGCCCGGCATGGCGCAGCGCCGGACGTACTTCAGCGCCCGCGCGATCACGCGCTCGTCGATGTCCCACCCGAGGGCCTGCGCCTCGAGCAAGGAGGGGAGCACCAGCGCCGTGCAGAAGCTCGTCGCCCAGGTCGGAGTGCGGAGGAAGGGCGGATCGTCGTAGTAGGCCCAGCCGCCCGAGAGCGCCTGGTAGCGCGCCAGCAGGCGGTAGAGCTGCTGGCCGCGCCGCTCGAGACCCGCCTTCCACGGGTCGCGCGCGAAGCGCTCGTCCTGTACGAGGTCGACCAGGGCGACGAAGCCGTACAGGGCGCTCCAGACGTTGTCGATGTCCCAGTCGTCGCCGCGCGTGGGGATCGGCGACCCGCAGAGCCAGTGGACCGCGTTCTCGAGCGCGATGCGCCGCTCGGACGTCTCGGACACGGCCGCGAGCGCCATGCAGGCGACAGCGTGCGCGCCGAACTGGTACGCATGGTACGTCTCGGTAGCGAAGCCGAGATCCAGGAGGCTCTCGCAGGCCCGCGTCCCCCACCGGCCGGTCTCGGCCTGCGTGTCGACGAGGTACTGCACGGCGCGGTCCAGGTCCGTGTAGACCTCCTCGCGCGAGAGGTGCTCGGGGACGCGCTGCGGCGCGCCGCTGTCCTGCGGCGGTCGCGCGGATCCGATGAGGAGCAGCAGCGCGAGCGGCGCGGCCGACGCGAGCGGGAGCACCTTCGTCCATGCCCGGAGGGACATCACTCGCGCGTCGTCCCCGCGGGCGAATCGTCGCCGTTGCCGGCCCCGTCCGCGTCGTCCTTCAGTTCTTGGAGCGTCCGCTTGGTGTCCGCGACATCCTCCTCGACGTCGAGTATCGCGTGCTCCTTCCGGAGACGGTCGAGCGCAGCGCTCATCCCTTGCCGTTCGGCATCACTGCGCACTTTCGCGAGGGAGTCCGCGGCCTTCTGCACGGCGTGCTCGAGCTTCTCCCGCTGCTCGACGAGGTCCTTCTCCGCGGCCTGCCGTGCCTTCAGCCTGGCGATCTCCAGGGCGCGCTCGGCGAACTCGACGGACTTCCTGTGCCGGGCGACGACGATCTCCTTGGCTCGCACTGCGTCGATCTCGTCCTCGTAGAGCACCAGGATCTCCTTGAGCTCCTCCTTGCTGTCATCGAACCGCCGCTGCGCGCGATCGACAGCGAGCTTGGACTCCGCCTGGGCCAGCGGCAGGGTGAACCGGGAGAAGCCCTTCAGCGCCTTCTCCGCGTTGGCGAGGTCGCGCTCGGCGCTCGCCACCCCGAGGGCCGCGGCGGCGCGCTCATCGTCGGCTTTGCGCTGCGCGAGCTCGAGCTCAGCCGCGGCGGCCTTGCCCTTGCGAGCGAGCTTCACGAGCTTCCGCTCCAGCTCCGCGAGCTTCTCCTGGCGCGCCTCCCGCTCCTTCGCGGCCGCCCCGGCCTTGGTCTTGCGTGTCTCCGCCAGCTCGGCGTCGCGTGTGGCCCGGGCGTCGGCGTCGGCGGCGCCGGTGCTCGGAGGGAGGGTCTCGCAGCCCGCCGAAGCGAGGAGGATGAGCGCGGCCGCGAGGGCCGCATGCGCGCGGGATCGGATCTTCATGGCATCGGGGTGCGTGGGTCGTGCGGCGTGGGTGACTCGCGGGGACCGCCCGTCGGGCCCGCACCGCGCCCATGATGATGGCGCCTTGCGCCAACCGGAAGCCCGAGCCGGGGAAACCCCGCGGGGGCTACGGCCCGGTCGACAATCCCCGGAGCCTGGGCTAGGCTTCGCCGCCCTGATCGTCCGCGCAAGGTGCGCACGAGGGCTCTTCGCCCGGGTCCCGGCCCGAGCGCAACGGGCCACTGAGCGACGAGGAGATTCCCATGACCCACGGCGTATTCCATGTTCCCGCTCCGAAGAACGAGCCCGTTCTGAGCTATGCGCCGGGCAGCCCCGAACGCGCCGCCATCCAGTCGCGCCTGACGGCGATGGCCCAGGAGCAGATCGACGTCCCGATCCTGATCGGCGGCGAGGAGATCCGGACCGGCCGCACCGCTCCGATGGTCATGCCCCACGACCATGCACACGTCCTCGGCCACTTCCACAAGGCCGGACCGCAGGAGGTCGCGCGCGCGATCGACGCGGCCGAGGAGGCGCGCGCGGACTGGATCCGGATGCCGTGGGAGGAGCGCGCGGCGATCTTCCTGCGCGCCGCCGAGCTGCTCGCGACGACGTGGCGCGACACGGTGAACGCGGCGACGATGCTGAACCAGTCGAAGACCGTACACCAGGCGGAGATCGACGCGGCGTGTGAGCTCATCGACTTCTGGCGCATCAACGTCCACTTCATGGAGCGCCTGTACGCCGAGCAACCGGAGTCCGCTCCGGGCATCTGGAACCGGATCGAGCACCGCCCGCTCGACGGCTTCGTGTTCGCGATCACGCCCTTCAACTTCACGTCGATCGCCGGCAACCTGCCGACCGCGCCCGCCATGCTCGGCAACACGTGCGTGTGGAAGCCGGCCTCGACGTCCGTGCTCTCGAACTACTACCTGATGAAGCTGCTCGAGGAGGCCGGCCTGCCCCCGGGCGTCATCAACTTCGTGCCCGGCTCGGGCGGCGAGGTGGGCGACCCGGTCGTCGCGGACCGGCGGCTCGCCGGCATCCACTTCACGGGTTCCACGGACGTTTTCCAGGGGATCTGGCGGCGGATCGGGGACAACATCCGCGAGTACGCCCAATACCCGCGCATCGTGGGCGAGACGGGCGGCAAGAACTTCGTCTTCGCCCATGCTTCCGCGGCGCCCAGGGCGCTCGCGACGGCTCTCGTGCGCGGCGCGTTCGAGTATCAGGGCCAGAAGTGCTCCGCCGCCAGCCGCGCGTACATCCCGCAGAGCCTCTGGGGCGAAGTGCGCGACATCATGGGCGCGCAGTGCAGCGAGATCGGCGTCGGAGACGTGCAGGACTTCCACAACTTCATGGGCGCCGTCATCGACGCGTCCTCGTACTCGAAGCTGTCGCGCGCGATCGACGGCGCCCGGGCCGACTCGACGGCCGACGTCGTGATCGGGGGCGAGTACGACGATGCGACGGGGTGGTTCGTGAAGCCGACGGTGGTGACCGTCAAGGACCCGAGGCACGACCTCATGCGGACGGAGTTCTTCGGGCCGCTGCTCTCGGTCTTCGTGTACGACGACGCGCGCTTCGAGGAGACGCTCGAGTTGTGCGCGTCGACCTCGGCCTACGGGCTGACCGGAGCGATCTTCGGCACGGACCGGGCCGCCCTGCGCCAGGGGCTCGAGGCGCTGCGCTTCGCCGCCGGCAACTTCTACGTGAACGACAAGCCCACGGGCGCGGTCGTCGGCCAGCAACCGTTCGGAGGCTCGCGCGCCTCGGGCACGAACGACAAGGCGGGCTCGATGCTGAACCTGATGCGCTGGGTGTCCCAGCGGACGATCAAGGAGACGTTCGTGCCGCCCACGGATTTTAGGTACCCATTCATGGATCGGGAGTGAATACGGTCGCTCCCCAGGCGTGAAGCACTACCCTCCCCCCTGTCCCGTAGCCCATCCGCGCCCCGCGGACAGTCCCCCGCTCCTTCGAATGCCCCACTGGAGACTCCCATGATGCGCGGTTGCATGATCGCTACGGCCGTCGGTCTGATCCTCCTCGTCGGAATCGGCGGGTGCGGGGTCGCCAAGTACAACCACATCGTCACCAACCACGTAGGCCTGAGCGCCCAGTGGGCGGAGATCGACAGCCAGTACAAGCGACGTTTCGACCTCATCCCGAATCTCATCAAGACCGTCAAGGGCGCGGCGGACTTCGAGCAGAGCGTGCTCACCGAGGTCACCGAGGCACGCGCCTCCGTCGGGCGCATGCAGATCTCCGGTGGCCTGCCCACGGACCCCGCTGAGCTCGCGGCCTACATGAAGGCCCAGCAGTCCCTCGGAGCTTCGCTCGGGCGGCTCATCGCCGTGGCCGAGAACTATCCGCAGCTCAAGGCCACGCAGGGTTTCCTGTCCCTCCAGGATCAACTCGAGGGTACCGAGAACCGCATCGCGGTAGCGCGCCGCGACTACATCGACGGCGTCCGCGCGTACAACACGTCCATCCGCAAGTTCCCGGACAACCTACTCGCCTCTACCTTCGGGTTCGAGGC
>SMVQ01000068.1 GCA_004357655.1 Planctomycetota bacterium | reverse complement strand
GCTTGATGCGTGCCGTCGGCATCGGGTCCCGCGAAGACCGCCCGGACCTCCGTTTCGTCCGTGAGCTCGAAGGCGAGCTCGAGCGCACCGGTGGTGAATCCGGCTGCCGTGCCGCGCGCTACGACCTCGTCGAAGAAGAGCGCGGTGGCGCGCTCGAGCAGCTCCGTCACGATGCGCGACGGCACGACTTCGCCGGCCTCGATCCGCCAGCGATCGACGCCGTCGCGCACGAGGCGGAACTCGGAGTCGAGCTCGGCGCCGCTGACCGTGATCGCCTGCACGGTGACCGACGGGAAGCCCAGGAAGCGCGTGTCGATCCACGCCGCGGACTCCAGCCGCTGCCGCGCGAGGTAGGGCGCGCGGTACACCTCGTCGGAGCCCATCGGCCGCACGTACGACGAGCGCCCCGCGGCGTCGGCGCCGGTGCCTTGCACGAGGCCCGCGAGGCGCGCGTCGCCCTCGCCCAGGACGAGGATCTCGAGCCCGCGCTGCCCCACGCCGTACCGGCCGTGGCTCTGCGGCTCGTCCGCGAGCAGGTCGAGATTCGTGAGCGACGTCAGCCCGGTGAAGAGCGTCTGCACCGCGCCCTCACGCGCGGGGTAGTCGAGATGATCCGGGAGCGTCCAGACGCCCTCCGCGTCGCGCGCGAGCAGGAGCCGGTCGTCGGGCGCGATGCCCTCCGGGTCCGTGATGAGGATCCGGCGCGCGCTCGCTGATGAAATCGCCGGGAACAGGCGCCCGATGACGCGCTCCTCTCCGCCCGTCCCATCGAGCGCGATCTGGGTCGCGATGAGCCCTGCGAGCGCCAAGGCCAAGCCGACGTTGCGCCGGGCGATCCTCATGCCTCCCGCTCCGCGGCACGACGACCGAGCAGGGTTCGGGCGATGCCGAAACCGAAGACGAGCGCGAGCGTGCCGAGGATCGGCGCGAGCATGCACGTCCACTGCCTGCGGCGCGCGGCGCGCGCGGCCGCCTCCTCGAGCTTCATCTCGCGCTCGATCTCGCCGGTGGTATCCAGCACCTCGCTGTCGCTCGCGCCGACCCGGATGCGCTCCTCCTGCAGGAAGTCACGGATCCTTCGGTCCCGCGGGACGCGCGTGCGCATGGCGACGAGATCTTCGTCGAGCGTCAGCCAGTCGACGACACCGGACACCAACCTCTCGTTCGGGGGCCGTAGGTACCCGTCGCGCACCCAGTCGGCATCGCCGAAGACGACGACCTGGCTGTCCGCCGCCCAGGACAGGACCGTCTCGTCGGTCGTCTCCAGCGGCTTGTCGGAATCGGCGAGCGGGTCCCACGGCGCGGGGGCGCCATCCTCGAACGGCGAAGGGAACCGGCCCGACAGCACCACGGCGAGTGCGTACCGCTGGCCTTCACCGCGCGCGTAGAGCGAGGCGGTCACGGACTTGACCATGTCCTCCATGTCCGCGTCGACGAGGACCGTCTCGGTGAGGTCGACGTAGTAGGAGTCAGGTGAGCTCTGCGCGAGGATCACTCGCGTCCCCCCCGCGAGCGGCTCCGCGTGCTTGATGGGCTGCGCCCAGCAGAACACGCCGTCCTGCAGGTTCGCGGCAGGGGGCAGGGTGGCATCGAAGCTGTCCGCGCGCATGCGGACGAACAACGGGTACTCAAGCCCGTACTGCATTAGGTTGCGCGTCATGGGCAGTTTGCCGAAGGACGCCGTGTCCCAGACGTGGTGGGGACCGGGGAGCGCGCCCCAGAGCTCGAGCAGCTCTTCCAGCCCGGTCGCCTTCGAGATGCGCGCTTCGCCGGACCGACCCATCTCGGCCTGGTCGACGAAGACGACCAGCCGGCCGCCGCGTTGGACGAACTGATCGATAGCGAAGGCCGCCCGCGGGTGCAGCTCCTTGGGACGTACGACGAGCAGCACGTCGACGCGCTCGGGGACGGGCGCTCCGCTGGCGAGGTACTCGACCGTCTCGACCAGATGTTGCTGCGAGAGCAAGCCGCGCAAGCGGGTGAATGTGCCGTACTGTGCCTCGTGCGTGCCCGGCGCTGGATCGGCCCCGAACCAACCGACGACGCTCTTCGTCTCGCGCAGGATGGAGTAGATGCGCGAGGAGAGGTCGATCTCGAAGCTGTTCGGCGACACGAATGGCAGGACCTCCTCACGCCCGCGATAGCGCAGGACCAGGCCGAGGTACACGTCCTGTCTGATCCGCTGGATCCCCCGCACGCTATGGGCGGGGAACGCGAAGAGGCCGAGCTCCTGAGCCTCTGACAGCGCCTCGCTCGAGGTGTTCGGGTCGACGGTGTCGACGTGAAGGCGCCCGCCAGAGAGCGCCGCAAACTCCGCGAGCAAGCCCTCGAGGCGTGCCTTCGCGAGGGCGATTTGGCCGCTCTGGATGTCGCCCGTGAAGTACGCCTTGACCTGCAACCGGTCCTCGAGGCGCCCGAGGGTGCGGAGCGTGGCCTCGGAGACGGCGTAGAGCTGATCTTCGGAGAAATCGTGGCGCACGACGAGGTGCCGGCTCGCGATTCGATTCACGAGCACGAGGATGCCGAGCAGGAGCACGGCCGAGAGCAGCGCGTTGAAGCGCTCTTCGCCCCGGGTCATCCGCTGTCTCGCGCCCATGGTTCAGCGCCAGCGCCGGCGCTCCACGACCACCGTGTTCAGGTACAGGCCGAAGCCGACGAGCGAGCCGAAGTACACGACGTCGCGCAGGTCGAACACGCCGCGCGCCGCGCTGCCGAGGAAGTGCGAGCTCGGGCAGGCGTAGTCGACGGCGCTCGCCAGGCTGGCGGGGAGCACGCCGACCAGCATGCGCAGGAGCCACAGGAGACCGAGCACGATCGCTCCGACGAGGAACGCGACGAGCTGCTCCGAGGTGCACGCGGAGAGCAGGAGCGCGATGGCGACGTAGCCGGCAGCGAGCATGTAGGCGCCGCCGAGACCGACCCAGACGGTGGCCCAGTCGAGCGCGCCGAGGCCGGCGACGGAGATCGCGACGGGCACGACGGCGAGCGTGATGAGCAGCGCGACCAGCGTCCACGCGGCGAGGAACTTGCCGATGACGACCTCGCCCGTCCGCACGGGGTAGGTGAGCAGGAGCTCTTCGGTGCCCCGGCTGCGCTCCTCGGCCCACGCGCCCATGGTGAGCGCCGGAACGAGCAGCGCGAGCAGGAGCGGCAGCCAGGTGAAGAGCACGACCAGACTCGCCTGCTCGCCGAGCCACAGAGAGGGCAGCGGCAGGTTCCCGATCGGATACCCCAGGAAGAAGAACAGGCCGTCGAGCGTGATGACGAACAAGGCGATCGTGACGTATGCGATCGGCGATTCGAAGGTCGCGGCGAGCTCGCGGCGGCAGACGGCGAGGGTCCGCATCATGACTCCTCACTCGCGCGGGCGGCGAACTCCCGCGTCCGCCGCAGGAACACCGTCTCGAGCGTCGGGACCTCGTGCCGCAGCTCGAAGAGCGCCCAGCCGCGGTCCTGCGCGAGGCGGCTCACGCGCTCGGAGACCTCGAACCGCTCCTCGACTCCGAGGTGGAAGCGGACGCGCCCCAGGGCACCGCGACCGGACAGCGCGACGTCGTGCACGCCCTCGAGCGCTTCGAGCGCGGAGCGCGCTTCGTCCTCGGCCGCGCCAAGGACGACCGCGATGCTCTCGCCCTCGCCCTCCGACAGCTCGAGCAGCGTCCCGTCCGCGACGAGCCGCCCCGCCGCGATGATGATCGCCCGCCGGCAGACCTCCTCGATCTCCGGGAGCACGTGCGTCGAGAGCAGGATCGTCTTCGTGCGGGCGAGCTCGACGATGAGGTCGCGGATGCGCACGATCTCCGCGGGGTCCAGCCCACTCGTCGGCTCGTCCAGGATCAGCACGTCGGGGTCGGAGAGCAGCGCTTGCGCGAGCCCCACGCGCTGACGGTAGCCCTTCGAGAGCGTCCGGATGCGCCGCCCCACGTACCCCTCGAGGTTGCAGGCGGCGATCACGCGCTCGATGCCCGCCCGGCACACAGACCGGGAGAGGCCGCGCACGTCGCCCACGAAACGCAGGTACGCCCGGACCCGCATCTCGCCGTAGAGCGGCGTGTTCTCGGGGAGGTAGCCGATGCGCGAGCGCGCCGCGATGGCGTCGTCCTCGAACGAAATCCCCCCGATCGCGACTTCGCCGGCATCCGGGTACAGATACCCGGTGAGCATCTTCATCGTCGTGCTCTTGCCCGCTCCGTTGGGGCCGAGGAAGCCCACGATCTCGCCCCGGTGGACCCGGAAGCTGACGCCGTCGACAGCGTGCACGGCGCCGTAGTGCTTCACGAGCCCCTCGGCCCGAATCATCGGTGCCGCGGCGCTGGGGGTGGAGGTGAGGGGGGCGGTCTCGCTCAAGGCGGCGTGCAAACTCGCTCGGGAGGCGCGATTCGTGGGGGGGGCTGGCGGCTCGGGCGCGGAGCCGATGGTCAGGCTTCGGGATCGACCTCGAACCGCTTCAAGAAGTCGTCCGTCTTATCCACTTCCTCGAGCTTGGTTATCAAGAGCTCCATGGCTTCGACGAAATTCATCCGCGTGAGCACGCGCCGGAGGGTGTGCACGAGCTTCAGCCGGCGCATGCCGAGTAGCTTCTCCTCCTTCCGCGTCCCCGTCTTCTCGACGTCGATGGCCGGGAAGATCCGGCGGTCGGCCAGCTTGCGCGACAGCACGAGCTCCATGTTGCCCGTCCCCTTGAACTCCTCGAAGACGAGCTGATCGAGCCGGCTGCCCGTCTCGATGAGGGTCGTGCCGAGGATCGTGAGGCTGCCGGCGGTCTCGGTGTTGCGCGCCGAGCCGAAGATCTTGCGCGGCCGCTCCATCGCGCGGCTGTCGAGGCCCCCGGACATCGTCCGCCCCCCCCCGGCGGACATGTTGTTGTAGGCCCGCGCGAGGCGGGTGATCGAGTCGAGCAGGAGGATGACGTCCTCGCCGAGCTCGACGAGGCGGGTACACCGCTTCCACACGGCCTCGGCGAGCTGGATGTGGGTCTTGGTCGTCTCGTCGGCCGTGGAGACGAAGACCTTGCCGTGTTCGATGCTGCGTCGCCACTCCGTCGCCTCTTCCGGCCGCTCGTCGATGAGCAGGATCATGAGGTGCACGTCCGGGTACGCGGTCTCGATCGCCCGCGCGAACTGCCGCATCAGCGTCGTCTTGCCGGTGCGCGGAGGCGCCACGATCAGGCCGCGCTGGCCGCGTCCGATCGGGCACAGGAGATCGACGATCCGCATCGAGACGTCACCGTGCACGTCCCCGGTCGCGTAGTGAAAGTCAGGGTCGATGCTCGTGAGGCTCTTGAACGGCGTCGTCTTCTTCTGGTTGTCCGGGTCCTCGCCATCGATGCGCTGGACGTCGAGCAGCTGGAACTTGTGCTTCTGACCGGCGGCGACCCGGCCCTCGATCATCGAGCCCTCGCTCAGCTTGAGCTTCTGGATGAGCCGGATCGGGACGTAGATGTCCCCTTTCGACGGGAGCAGCTGAGCCTCTTCGCGACGCAGGACGCCGTAGCCACCCTTCTCGATCACCAGCATGCCCGAGGCGACCTGGACGGGGACGCGTTCCTTCTCCTTCTGCGGTCGAGGATGCTGCTTGTCCCCCGACCGGAGCGCCGCCCGCTGGCGCCGGGAGAGCTGGGGCTGCTGCGCCTGCGCCTGCTTGGTCGAAGTCGACGTCTCGCCGCCGGACTCGCCTTCCCGAGCCTCCCCGCCCGGCCGTCCCCCGCGCCGCTTCTTGCGTCGCCCGGAGCCCCGGCGGTTGGACGACTTCCTCCAGTCCGGCCGCTCCTGCTTCTGCTCGGTATCGGTGCCCGACCCGCCGCCCGCGGCGCCGTTGTGGTCCTGCGGGGGCTCGGAAGAGCGATTGCCGCCATCCCCCCCGGCATCGGAACCGGCCTGGGTCCGCTTCGGAGCAGAGTCCTGTTTGATCGTGCCGAAGGGCAGCGCGTCCGTGGTGTCTTTGGAAGCCAAGCGTATCCTCGTGGGTCGGCGTGGAGCGTCGCTCCAGACCTGGTGGGCTGTTCGAGCTTCGCCGCTCCGCCCCGGTCCCCCGCGCGGAGGCGGGTCGCGGGTCGAAGCAGGAAGAGGAAGCCGGCGGTTGACTAGAGCGCAGCGGGGCGAACGGGCGTGGTCCGGATGCGAATCATCCGGCGCCGTATTCGCCGGCGGTGGTCGGCTCCGGGATGCACCTCGCGGTGGCCGCTCCTGGAGCCTCGAGCGCGCCGGGGACCCCCCCGAGCATCAACCGCCCACAGCTTCCAACAAGCATGCCGGAAACACGCCGAGGCGTCGACACCCAACTCCGAATCACCCTCCCAGGCACTCCGGAACTGGCCGGCCGGGAAGAATATCGGCCGGACGGGGACTCCCGCTGGATTCCCAGGTCGGGAATCCCCTCCCTCGTAACGTTCTTCTGAGCCCGATTCAAAGCCTTTCCGGACGGACTGCCGCGCGCGGGCCCCGTCCATTGCAACTTCCAAGCGTGACGCCGGTCGCCGCGGGGTCCCACGCGGGCCCCACGCGGGTGTCGACGGCGGCGAGAATCCGCGGAGAGCTGGCCTTCGTCACCGGGGCCAGCCTCGTCACGGGCCTGGGAACGCGGGGCGAGACGGCGCGCGGAGCAGCCGAGCTGGCGCGGTGGTTGCCGGGAGGGCGCCGGGGCCGTCGGAGCGAGGACCACCTGAGCGGCCAGCCAGAGGAGGGCACCAGCCCCCCCTGTCGATTGGACAGGGAACCTGAGCCAGGCGGGTGACGCCCACCAGGATGCCGCGGATTCCGACCACCCCAGACAGTGGGGGGTGCGCGGTGTCGGGGGCGTCGGGATGGTCGGGGTGAGAGGATTTGAACCTCCGACCTCTGCGACCCGAACGCAGCGCTCTACCAAGCTGAGCCACACCCCGACCAGGGAGCCGGAGAAGTTAGGCCCCGCGGCTCCCGCCGTCAAGGTCCGGCCTGGGCGCTCATCGACCGAGATCGACGAACACGCCGCTGTTCTCCTGGGCCAGGCGTTCCATGAAGGTCTTTTGGAACTCTCCGATCGCGATCGTGTGGATGACGACCTTCCGCAGGTCGTTGGCGGCCCGCACCTCGCGGAGGATGTCGTCCGGGTCGACGAACCGGCCGTGGGTCGGGCGCCCGTCCGAGAGGAAGAAGATCGTGTCGACCGCGACCTCGTAGTGCTTGTCCTTGGTGCCGCGGCCCGCCATGCCGAGGGCCCACTCGAGGGCGCCAAACGTGTTCGTCTTTCCGGCTTCCAGGCCCGCGGAGACGACGAGGCCCACGCGCGCGAGGTCTTCTTGCGAAGCGCCGCCGATCGGCTCCAGGCGCTTCGACCAGTCCATTGCACTGCTCTTGTTCAACACGTTGGCGGAGACGAGACCCTTCTTCCATGACTTCGTGTCCGTGGCGAAGGAGAGGATGTTGAACTTCACGAAGGACTCG
>SMVQ01000067.1 GCA_004357655.1 Planctomycetota bacterium | reverse complement strand
GGGAACTCGGACTCGCACTCGATCAACCGCTCGAGCTCGGCGAGCAGCGCACCCCTGCGCCCTTCGAGGGCCGCCTCGTCGGTGCGCAACAGGAGGAGGGTACAGGTTGCGATGCAGCGTTCGGCCAGGATCCGTTCGCGCAGCGGCACGGCCTCCGGTTCATCCGCTGCCGCGAGCGTGTCGACCCTGATCCGTAGGAGCTCCAGCGAGCGCGTCCAGGCCGCGTCGAGCTCCGTGCGATTCTCGACCTGCAGGAAGATCCGCTCGATCGCCGCCCAATCGCCCAGGGCCTGCGGCGCGAGCGTCTGCTCGAGCTCGAGCGTGAGGGTCGCGGCTCCTGTCAGGGCGGTGCGCCGCGCCTTGTCGCGCTCGGTGCGCACCGTGCGCCGGGACATCGACTCGTATCCGGGAAGCGCCGTGACCATCGCGTGCGTGCGCGATCCCAGACTCCAGTCGACGAGGTCGTAGAGCGCGACGGCGCGCTGATCGAGGTTCTGGGCGCGGGCCGGCTCGTCCATTTCCCCGCCTTCATCCGGAGCCAGCGTGGTCAGCAGCGAAACGAGCTCGCGCTCGAGCTCCGCGCTCCAGGGCTGCTGCCGCAGCTCCTGGCCGAGCCGCATCGCCGCGGCGATCCGCGCGTCTTCACCGACGGCCCGTGCGAGGAGCTGCCGGAAGAAGCGCACGCGCAGCCCGGGCGCACCGTAGGTTTGCACGACCTGTCCGAGCGGTGCCCGCTCGCGCTCGTCCGCGGTGGCGAGCCAGCGCTGGAAGACGCGCTCGAACAGGACCTGCCAGGCGTCCTCACCGGCGTCGGTCTGATAGCTCGCGCCACGCAGCCAACCGATCTGCGCCTGCAGTCGCTTCGGGCTGAGCTCCGCGAGGCTCGTCTCGACCTTGCGGTAGAGCTCGGAGAGGAGCGCGCGGCCCGCGTCCGTGCCGTGGAACAGCCAGTGCTGGAGAATCCAGCCGGCCATGGTCGTGTCGTCGTCGTGTTGAACGAGGGCACGCGCGGTGTTCGCCAGGAGCTCGGCGCGAGCGTCCTCGAAGCGCTGGTGATAGAGCTGATGGCCCTGCCCGAGCGCGTGCTGGACCGCGGCGTGCAGGCGCGCCTGCTCGAAGGGCTCGCGCTCCACCTTGCCCGCCAGCGCGAGCCAGGCTTCGATCCGGCTCCAAGCCTCGCGCTCGCGATCGAGGAAGATCAGCCCGGACAGGTACTGGTTGTTCAGACTCTGGTCGAGCTGCGTGACGTCCTCGCGCTCCCAGGCCTCGAAGGTCAGGGTCCATTGCTCGAGCCGATAGCCGCCCCAGAGAATCTGCGCCACGGACTGGCGGAACTGGGAGCGCTCGTAGGTCTGCCAGGGCGCGCCCTCGGCCTCGGCGCTCGCGAGCCATGCGAGCGCCTGGTCGATCTCCCCGTGCTGCCCCAGCAACTGGGCGAACGCCGTCTGCATCTGCATCGAGAACGGCCACTTGCCCGCCGCTTCCCGACGCGCTTCGAGCAACGCCTCCGGTCGGCTCATGTTCGAGAGTGCCTGCAACCAGCGCTGATCCCACGCGAGCTCGGCATCGGTGATCTCCTGGCGCAGGTAGACAGGCTGGATCGCCCGCAAGAGGCCCTGCACTTCATTGCCCTGGTTCAGGCCGTAGGAGTACTGCAGGATGTCCGTTGCGAGGCCGTACTCGGCGTCGCGCGGCGTCCCGGCCAGCTCGGAAGCGACGCGCGCGAGCTCGATCCGCAGCTCCTCGTTGCGGCGGCTCTGCTGCAGCCACGTCAGGCGGATCCGTTCGAGGCCCGGCCGCTCGCCTGTCGCCGCGGCGAACGCAGCGAGGTGCGGCTCGGCCGCGTCCCAGCGCTGCGTCTGCGCGTAGTAGCGCAGCAGGAGCCAGCGCTCTTCGATACCGGCCTGCCCGTCCCGAACGGCCTGCTTGGCGTCGGTCACCCGGCCCTCTTCCGCGCTCAGAAGGATGGCGTCGGCACGCCGGGCGAGCTCGGTTTCCGCGAGTCGGGCGAGCTCCGGGGCTCCGATCGCCTCGACGTCGATCCTGGTGATCGTCTCGCGCCGGGCGCTCTGGCTGTCGGTCGCCGAAGTCCAGGAGCGGATCCTGGTCGGCCACCACGCGCCGCCGACCTCGCGAAACCCCTCGAAGACCTGGCCCCGCTTGCGCTCGCCCGCGACGGTCCAGACCAGCTCGAGGAGGAGGCCGCGCTCGGTGTCGAGCTCGATCGTGAAGGCGTTCGTCTCGTCGCCGGGAAGCGCGAAGGTGATCCCGGCCCTCGCCCCGTCGCGTTCGACGAGCCGCGCGTCGTAGGCCGCGTAGGAACGGAGGTGATCGCCGAAGTACGAAGCGAACGGCGCCGACCAGGATCGCTCGTCGCCGGCCTCGGTCGCGCGAACACGCCCGAGCCGCCAGCCCTCCAGGAGGACTCCGCGCTGCCCGTCGACCATCCAGTCGACCGGGTAGGCGGTGCCCTCGACGTGCGAGCCGAGCGTCACCCACCGGTCGGGACCGATCAGGTGCAGCCCACGGGTCGTCTGTTCGCGCCCGCGCGCGTCGGTCCGGGTCGTCTCGGTGGCGAAGCGCCAGCCGAGGGCCGAGCTCGCGAGCCACCTGCGCCGGTCGAAGCGCCCGAGGAGCTCGAGCACCTCGTCCGACCAGGTCCAGGTGGGATCGCTCGCGCGTACGGGCCCGACCGTGGGCAAGAGCGCGGCGAACGGGTCGACGTACCAGCCGCCGTTGTAGGTGTCGCCGGGACTGGTGACGAAACCCATGACGGACCCGATGGACTGCCTCCGCCCGAACGCTTCGTTGCGGCGGAACCGGCCGCCCTTGCCGCCCCGGACCGATTTCATGGCCGACCGTTCCTGGGCTACCATCGGCCGCTCTTCCTCGAAGGCCTCCTTCGCGTTCACTTCCCTCAGGCGGTCGCCGCCTTCGGTGTCGCCGTCGTAGTCCCACTTGTCGCCCTCGAGTCCGGTCTCGAAGAAGGGACGCTCGGGAGCTCTTCGAGACGCAGCGTGCTCGTCGCTGCCGAGGATGAAGTCGCGGGGCCCGCCGTATAGGCCGTTCCAATCGCTACGGTCCGAGACGTCGAGGTAGCCGAAGGCCGAGACCAGAGCGAGGCGTGTCTCCGGGCCGCGCAAGAGCTCGGTCAGCTCGCGGCCCATGCTCTCCAGCGCCGCGAGCGCTCTGTCGCGCAACCGCCGGCGCCAGGTCCTGGCCTTCAGCATCTGCTGGCGCCGGAGCTCGTGGCTGCCGCTCTCGCGCCCGGCCGTGAAGAACTCCTCGCCGTCGCGCATGCGGAAGCGCTTCTGGACGCCGAACCGCTCGCGGTCGGCGTCGCTCTCCAGGACCAGGAACGACGTGTAGGGCGTGACGATCTGGTAGTCCTCGGAGAGCGTGACGATACGTTCCTGCACCGCGTCCGAGCTGCCTTGATCGAGCAGGTGATCGAGGTGGTGCCGGGCCCAGAGGCGCGGGACGAAGGACTGGCCCTCGTCTTCCCCTGTATCCATGGCGAGCGTGACCTCGCGCTCGAAGCTCACTTCTGCCCCGTCCACGGTGCCCGTCACGCGGACGCGCCCCGCGCGGTTGCCGCTCGCGGACGAAGCCAGGGGGTCGAAGCGTCCCACCACGATCTGCTGCCCGCCGGCCGTCAGGTTCGGCAACGTCGCGGGATAGACCGCGCCGACGGCCAGGCCTTCGAAGCTGACCTTGACGTTCTTCAGCGCTGGGGCGCTCAGCTCCGCGAGCAGCGCGAAGGCCGTCTGGGTCGGATCGGTCCCGCCCCCGATGGAACGCACCGAACCGCCACCGAGGCCGGCCAGCGCGCGCAGCACCGTCATCTCGGAGCTCGGCCCGGGAACGACGGCGTGGAACGTGCCCTTGCCCTTGAACAGGCGGCCCAGCTCGTGGGCGAGCTCGACCGGGTCCGCGGAGGCCGTCGTCGGCACGCCGTCTCCGACGTAGACGACGTGAGTGCGATTGCCCGCCCGCTCGCAGGCCGAGGCGAAGGCCTGCGCGAGGTCCGTCCAGCCGAGTGGATCGCGCTGTTCCAGGAACCGGAGCGCCTGTTCGCGCTGTTCCAGACCGATCCGGACCGGCCGCTCGAAGGCCCAGCGGGTCTCCACGTCGACCGTCGCGAGGTTGACCGTGTCGTCCGGGCCCAGCGAGGCTATGAGCGCCTCGATGAAGGCCACCTGGTTCGAGCGCGGCGCGCCCCACATCGAACCGGAAGTATCGGCCAGCACGAGCAGCTCGATCGGCTCCGTCTCGCGTGCACTCCCGTTCGGGGGTGCCGCGAGCGGGGGTGCATCGATCAGCAGCATGAAGTACCCGTCGTCCCCGCGCCGGTGGGGGATCACGGTCAGGCGCTCCCGACCCGGCTGCAACCGGACGCGCAGCTCGAAGTCGCGCTCGGGCGCGAACTCGTCGGCCGCGAACTCGATCTTGGCGGCGTGCTCGCCCGTGCGAATGCGGCACGCGTGCGAGGGGCACTCGACCGCGGCGAGCGGCGCCGCGGAGCTGACGTTGATCTCGATCTCGAGCCGCCGCAACGGGGTCTTGCGCAGGAGCTCGCTCTGCAAGGCGTAGTTGTAGGTGAAAGTGTCCGCGTTCATCGGCAACACCTGTGTGTACGCGATGCGGATCCGCTTCTCGGCGCCGATCGGGTAGATCCGCGCCTTGAAGATGTTCCCGCCGGTCCACTCGAGCAGCCCCGGGTCCCGCTTCTCGCGCAGGATGGTCTCGTAGATCTCTCGCGCGCGCTGCTTCTCGACGATGTCGCCCTGCACGAGCTCGCCGCCGACCCACATCCCGAAACTCGAGATCGACGCGTCCGCCGGCAGCGGGAAATAGAACACGCCTTCGAGGACGGTGGAGGTGTGGTTCTCGAACGACTCCTCGATGACCGTGCGCGCGATCTGATCGCGGATGTCGACGGTGACCTTGTGGTAGCCGATCGTCAGCGGGACGTTGCGCCCATCGACCTTGGCCAGCAGTGATCCCATGGCCTCCGTCGAAGCGTTCGCCTCGTACCCGACGAGCCAACGGGGTGCTTCGGACAGCCGCACGAGCGCACCGTCGCGCGCCCGCAGAACCGTGCGCCCATCGACATGGAGGATGGTCTCACCTGGACCGCGGACCTCCAGGCTCGCAACTTCAGGAACCTCGGGGCCGCGGGTCGTGTCGACCAGGACCTCTCCGCGCAGCAGCTCGATCCGACCACCGCCGATGACCTCGACCAGGGTCCCCGGGCCGAGCGTCAGCTCGATCCCACCCGTCAATCGCACCTTCAGGGCGTTGGCCCCGCGGCTTCCGACTTCGAGCCAGTCGCCGGTCTCGAGCGCCGTCCCTTCGTCGGCCGGACCCCAGCGATCCGCGAGCACGGCGCGGCGAGCCGCCACGCCTTCGCGATCGAGCACGCGTCCGACGTCGGTCGAGGCGGAAAGCGTTTCCCGCTCCTGCCGCACCGGCGCGCCGGGCCGACTGGCCGAGCCGAATCCGTAGAGAAAGAGTCCCGTGGTCGCGAGGACCACACTCAGTGTGCGTTTTCTAATCATGGGTATACCGATGGAGCCTCCATGACGACTAACGCCGCAGCCGGGGCACCTCTTGGCTCCTATCGGCTGAAATCCACTACCGACTACCGCGAGCTTTGGCACGCACGGCTGAAACGATGTGAAGCCGCACGACGCCCCGTCACAGCGGCCAGCTCCAGGGTGCTCGGCTGCTGAAGGTTTCGGCCGTCAGCCGATGCGCAGCCCGCACTCAGGACATCGAGCGGATCCCCGCGGGATCGTCCCGAAGCACGCGGGGCAGGTGCTCTGCTCCGCATCCAGGTCGATCACCGTGTCAGCTGCCCGGCGGCCCGCCTCGTCGAGCTGGGCAGCGGCATGGGCCTCCAGGAGCGTTGCGGCGCGCTGGGCGTCCGGACCCGCGACCGCGAGCCAGAGGGTCGAGCCTCAGTGGTTGGTGTTGACGCCCGGTGGACAGAGGATGTCCGACGAGATGCGCCCCTTGCGGAGTTCCCGCTGGAGCTCCTGCAGGTGCTTGACGCCGGCGCGGGCGACCACGGTCTCGGAGAGGTCCATGGGGGAGTCTAGCACGCGTAGCGGTTGTAGCCCCCGGGATCGGACGTCGTGTCGTCGAACCACGAGTCCAGCAGCTCGAACCAGTGCTCGACCTCCCGTTGTCCGGAGTCGCACCGTCGGCGAGGAAGGACCAGCGGCCGTAGGGCGCGCCTTCCTCCTCGCGTTCCAGGCGTGTGTACAAGACGTGAACGTTGCCAGGTCCACCTCTGTCAGTGCGCGAAGGTGACCTCGCGCGCCGTCGACAGGTCGCAGTGGCTCCCGCCTGTGAGCATGGAACGGCGCGCTCTACACTCGCAGGCGTGATTCGAGTCCTCCAACCGATCCGCTCGTTCCTGGTCGGCCGGGGCTCGATCAGCGACGCCGGGGACCGTTATCCGGCCCTCGACAAGACCAGCATGTCGAGCGTGTCGGGGCTCTACGTCATCGGCAACATCGCCGGGACGCCCGACATCCGCGCGGCGCTCAACTCCGGCAGCGACATCGGCCGGCACCTGGAGCGCGAGCTCGCGACGCCGGGCGACGCGCCGGACGTGGACTTCGACGTCGTGATCGTCGGCGCCGGGCCGGCGGGCGTCGCCTGCGGTGCCGTGCTCAGGCGCACGAGCTTGCGCTTCCAGATCCTGGAGCGCACGCGGACCCTGGCGACGATCCGGGCCTTCAAACCGGACCTGGTCCTCTACGACGCGGTGACCGGCGACCCGGCCAATCGCTCGGCCTTTCCGTACGAGGACACGACGGCGGGCGAGTTGCTCGCGCTCTGGCAGCCGCTGCTCGAGAAGCTTCAGCTCCCGATCCTGGAGCAGACCTCGATCGCGAACGTCACGAAGCGGCGCGGCGTCTTCGAGCTCGAGCTCGCCGGGGGCGAGAGGCTCACGGCGCGCAGTGTCGTCCTGTCGGTCGGCAAGCTGATCCGATTGGAGAAGCTCGGGGCTGCCCAGGAGAAGCTCGACTGTCGGGCGATCGAGCACTCGGTGGGCAAGGCCGACCAGCCCGCGACTTCGACCGACTGCGACGTGATCGAGCGCTGCGGGATCCGGATGGAGCGCTCGCTCGACGCCAAGGGGCTCGCGTTCGCGGCGCTGTGGGTGACCGGGGTCGTGGCCATGTACTGGTGGCTCTACTACGGGCCGACCGACGCGCTGGGGCGGCAGCGGATCCCGTTCACCGACGTGGGACTCCCCGGCTGGTTCATCTATTCGACGGCCTACACGGCGATCATCTGGATCTTCGGGATCCGGGCCATCCTGCGCTGGAAGTCCCCGCTGCAGACGCGCAAGTTCGCGACTCTGATCGCGTGCCAGACGGTGCTCTTCTGGGCCTTGCCGACCTTCGCGTTCACAGCGATCCCGGGGTTCTCCACGCCGGCCAGCGGCTACGAGCTCGGCTACATCTGGCCGCTCGCGGTGAAGCCCGAGAACACCCAGTACTGGTTCAACAGCGGCGGCTGGGCCTTCTACATGTTCCTTTGGAACGTGGCGCTGTCGTTCGTCCTGATCCCCTGGATCGCGATCAAGCACGGGAAGAAGTACTGCTCCTGGGTCTGCGGCTGCGGCGGACTGGCCGAGACGCTGGGGGACCAGTGGCGGCACTACGCGCCCAAGGGCAACGCCAACATCGGCCGCGAGAAGGCGGGCTACTGGGTGACGGGCCTCGCGGTCGCCGCCACCCTCGTCGTGTTCGCCAACCTCGCCTTTCCATCTTCGAAGGTCCTGGGCGACACGAGCTCCCTGCTGACGCGGCTGTACGGCGGGCTCGTCGACGTCTGGCTGATCGCGATCATTCCCATCGCGCTCTACCCGTTCATGGGTGGAAAGACGTGGTGCCGATTCTGGTGCCCGTCGGCCGTCTACATGCAGTTCTGGTCGAAGTTCTGGGCGAATCGGCGCGCGAGGCAGGCGGCGGCGCAGCCCGAAGCACCCCCGAGCTCGACGTTCGCGATCTTCTCCACGAAGGAGCGCTGCATCGCCTGCAACATGTGTTCGCGGTACTGCGAGGTGGGGATCGACGTGCGCAAGTTCGCCATCAAGGGCACGATCCTGGACAACACGAACTCCTCCTGCATCGGGTGCGGCATCTGCATCAGCGTGTGTCCGACGGCGACCCTGAGCTTCGACGAGGAGTTCGGGCAGGGTCGACTGGTGAAGCAGTAACGGCGATCGAGGCAAGGCTGGAGTTGCGCCCTTTTCGGCGGCGCCGAAGAGCCCTCGGTGGAACTCCCCGGAGTTTCTCGCGAGGTCGCTCGGTAGCAGGGTGCGCAGAAAGTCACTGGCTCGGGACCAGGGCCCGTGTGCCGCGCAGCCTTCGTCGGCGCGGTCCGGACGGCCCTTCAGGCCGATGAATTCGCGCTTCGCGCGAGTGCCTGCGGCGCTACGGCGGCTACGCCGCCGCGTCGCCTACACGGCGACCGCTGGAGTTCCGCCCAAGAGGGCGAAACTCCAGGCTACGATAGTGCCCATGATGTTGCCCTTGGCTGCGATCACCGTCGCCGTGCTCTCGCCCGCGGTCTCCCAGGGCGCCGGCGACGTGGAGGAGGCGCTCGTCGGCGAAGTCCTCCCGCGCTCCGCCCTCGGGCCGGGAGTCGTCGAGACGATGGAGGCCGTGCTGGCACGGATGCGCGAGCGAGCCCAGGATGTCCGCGCGGGTGTCCGCAAGGAGCGCAACGGATCGTCGGGTGCATGGGTCGTGCCTTCGCGCGCCGGCACCTACCGTCCACACTCGGGCGAGCACTACGCCACCAACCAGTGGGGCGACACGCGGATGGGCATCGGCTTTCCGGGCCCCGTCCGCTTGCGCGGGGCGTGGATCGCGGGGCAGGCGTCGCCCGGCGCGTGGACGGACGGCCTGCGCGCGATCGGCTACCGCGAGGGAGCGGAGGTCGCCCGGACGGAGTGGTTCGAGGACATCGGCGAGTCGCCCGTGTGGTTCGCGATGAACCTCGACGGCGTCGACCGCATCGAGCTCGTCGCGCGCCCGGTGCTCGACGGAGCCGGCTGGTACGCGCTCGACGATCTGACCTTCGACCGCCCGCCGGCCGGGGCAGGCCTCGAGCCGCGGACCATCGTCGTCGACTTCGACGACCTCGCGTGGCGCACGCGGCTCACCGGCTCGGACTACGCCGGGCTGACCTGGGAAGTCGGGACGGGAACCTTCGAGGGGGGACCGCGCGCGATCCACGCGCCGATCGTCCCGCGCGGCTACGACGAGGCTGCCGGGCCCGATTCCGAGTCCGCGGGGGGGCCCGGTCCGGGCACGCTCCCTTCCGTCGTGAGCGACTTCTTCGGCATGCGGATGTTCGAGCTCGGGACGAGCTTCATCCCCCCCGACACCTGCGGCGTCGCGGGTCCGGAGCACTTCGTCTCCGTCGTCAACGTGAAGCTCGCCGTGTTCGACAAGGCGACAGGTAGCCGGCTGTTCGAGGCCCCGCTCGTGGACTTCTTCGGCGGCGTTCAGGCGCTCGGTGATCCGCGCGTCACCTACGACCACCACTCGCAACGCTACTTCCTGCTCTGCTCCAGCGGCCCCTCGACGGCTCGCATCTACCTCGCGATCTCGCTCACGAGCGATCCGACGGGCGCCTGGTTCAAGAGCTTCATCGAGACGGCGCAGGGCGTGGACGCCGGCCGGTGGCCCGACTACCCGACGCTGGGCTTCGACGCGAACGGCTTCTACACGGCTGCGCTCATGGTGCCGTCGACGATGACGATCTGGGCGATCGACAAGGCGCCCCTGCTCGCCGCTACTCCCAGTCTCGGCACCGTCACGGCGTGGCGGGATCGTCCGTTCGAGGGCGCGATCCAGCCCTGCGTGACCTACGGGGACTCGGGGGGCGAGCTGCTCGTC
>SMVQ01000003.1 GCA_004357655.1 Planctomycetota bacterium | reverse complement strand
GCTCATGCCTGACCAGAAGCAGACATAGCAGGAAGGGCAGGAAGGGAACGGAAGGGAGAGGGTGAGGGCGAGGCAGCGACTTGCTGCGGCTTCCCACTACGGGACCCGCTCAGGACCTACCGGAGGATGGCGGGCTTGCGTCCCCGCGGCAGCTTCACTTTGGGAAGCTTGAGACCCTGGGACGTCAGGTAGTCCCCGAGGGGTCGGCGCGCGCCGGCGAGAGCGTGGCGCAGCGTCGTGTTGCCCTCCTTCGCTGCGAACTCCAGCGCCTGGTCGATCCCGCGGAGCACGTTGACGGTCTTGGAGATCGATGGCGAACGCCTGAGCTCGCGTACCTTCTCGCGCGCTTTCACGTCGCGGATCTTGGCCTGCAGCTCCGAGATCATCTCCTGCGCGGTGCGGCGGGTGGCCGTCTTCTTGCGCGTGGTGGCCGTCTTCTTGCTCGTGGTGGCCGTCCCCTTGCGCGCGGAATTGGAGACCTGCTTGCGTTTTGCCATCGTGACTTTCCTCCTACTTACCCGAACGAGAGGACTTCACCTTTACAGGCGTCGGTATCGACTCGCAACTCCAAATCGCTCCAGCCGATAATTCAGGGCGAGCGACCGATCTCCCGACGCTGGGAAAGGGCCCTCTGGCGACTTCGACCTCGCCCAGAATCGACTCTTCGGGCCCCGGTGAAGCGCGGGTTCGAAGCGTGCCCCCACTGGATGCCATGGGCGCCGCAAGGCCCGAGGCAGTCTTGCAGACTGTCCCGGTGGCGTCGCCAGGATCTCGCGCAGGGCGCGAATCCCCCGACCCGAAGGGCCGTCCGGTTGCCGGCGGGATTGGCGAGACGCGAAGCGATCGACCATGCCGCGTCGGTCCGAGGCGGAGCCGCGCTAGAATCTGCGGACACGACGCCCTCCCGACCAGGCGCACTCAGGCATGTCCATGAAACCTCTCATCGTCACGATCACGACCGCACTGCTCCTCGGGCTCGCCGCCTCCAGCCCCTCTGGGGTCGACGAGCAGTGGACCCAGGCGGAGCTCGAGGCCGCCTCGCGCAAGATTCAAGGCGAGATCGAGGAGCTGCGCGCCACCAAGTTCATCCGGCCCGTGAAGGTCGAGCTGTCCGACGGCGATCAGTTCCTCGCGTACATGCAGGCGCGCATCGCGAAGATGCAGCCCGAGGAGGACCTCGTCGCGGACGAGATCATCGCGAAGCACCTGGGCCTCATACCCCCGGACCTGGACCTGCTCGCGCTCACGATGGAGGTGCTCGAGGAACAGGTCGGCGGGTTCTACGCGCCGGGCACGGACACGTTCTACCTCATGGAGTCGTTCACGGGCGGCCTCGCGCGCATCATCCTCGCCCACGAGCTGACGCACGCGCTCGACGACCAGCTCTTCGACCTCGACGCGCTGCTCGAGGAGCGCTCGGCCAGCGGCGACGCCGAGATGGCCTTCTCAGCCGTCGTCGAGGGCAGCGGGACGGTCGTGATGTCGCGTTGGGCGATGCGCAATCTCGGTGACCTCAACCTCGAGGACCTGCAGCAGGCGAGCAAGATGGGGATGGAGACCCTCTCGAGCTCGCCGCCGTTCGTCTGGAAGCCGTTGCTCGCCATCTACGTCCGCGGGCAGGCGTTCCTCGAGGCCGGGCGCAAGCACTTGAAGAAGCTCGCGAAGCAGGCGGGCGAGGAGCCCGACGCGAACCTCGCGATCGAGATGGCGTTCGCGAACCCGCCGCGCTCGACCGAGCAGATCCTGCACCCCGACAAGTACTGGAAGGCCGACGAGCGGGACGAGCCGCGGACGATCCGGCACGAAATAGGTGAGCTGCCGGAGGGTTGGAAGCTCATGCAGCGCGATGTCATGGGCGAGCTCGTCACGGCCCTCTTCACGGAAACGCTCGACGACCGTGTGAACCCGGACCTCACGAACCAGCTCGCCCTGCTCGCGATCCGCTACACGAACCAGGCCGCCGAGGGCTGGGGCGGGGACGAGCTCGTCCTGCTCGGGAACGGTTCCGGGCACCTCGTCCACTGGGTCACGGTCTGGGACACGGAGCGCGACGCGCGGGAGTTCCGGGCAGCCGTGAAGGAGCTCGAGCCGCACCTCGCGACAAGCCTGCGGGCCCTGTCGGGCGGCGTGGGCGGCACGTCCGGCACGCGGCTGAGCGACGGCGCGGACGCGCGGACCGTCGCGCTCGCGCTCTGGAGCGGAGTCGCCTCAGGCGAGCTCGGCGTCCTGCTCGACGCGCTCCGGTACGAGGAGCTCTGACGATCGGCAAGCTCCCCCTCGCGGTCCTGACGTTCGCCCTCGCGGCCGCGTTCCTGTGGCGCGGCCACGACGCGCGCTGGATCCCGCACGACGAGGGGACGCTCGCGCACGGCGCTCAGCGCGTCCTCGCCGGCGAGCTCCCCCACCGCGACTTCGACGCCGTGTACACGGGCGGGCTCGAGGGCTTTCACGCGCTCGTCTTCGCAGTCCTCGGCGAGCGCCTGGAGTCCCTGCGGCTCGCGCTCTTCGCCGTCGCGCTCTTCGCGCTCGTGCCCGCGCTCTGGCTCATCGCAGCGCGCTTCCTCGGGCCGCCCGGCGCCGCGGTTACGGTGCTCGTCGCCGTGGCGTGGAGCCTGCCGAACTACTTCGCGGCGGTGCCCTCCTGGTACAACCTCGTGCTCGCGGTGCTCGGCGTCCTCGCGCTCCTCCGCTACCTCGACACGGGCCGGCGCCGCTGGATCGTCGCGGCGGGGCTGTGCGGCGGGCTCTCGTTCCTCGTGAAGAGCTCGGGCCTCGGGTTCCTCGGCGCGGCGCTCCTGTTCCTGCTGCACGACGAGCAGAGCACCCAGGCGACGCCTGAGGATGCCGGCGAGCTCGACGTGCGCCGCGGCGCGTTCACGCTGCTCCTGCTCGCGACGCTCCTCGCCTTCGGCGGCGTGGCGACGCGCGCCGAAGGCCTGCTCGGACGCGCCGAGCTCTACCACTTCGGCCTGCCCCTCGCGGCGCTCGCGCTCGCCCTCCTCGCGCGCGAGTGGAAGACGCCGTCGCTGCCCCTCGCGGCGCGCGCGCGCCGCCTCGCGACGCGCGCGCTCCCGCTCGTCCTCGGCGCCGCGCTCGCGCTGCTGCCCTTCCTCGCGCTCTACGTGAGCGCGGGTGCCGTCCCCGACCTCGTGCGCGGGCTCTTCGTGCTGCCCGCGCGGCGCTTCGAGCACGCCGCGCTCCCGCCACCTCCCATCCACGAGGCACTCTACGCGCTGCCCCTGCTGCTGCTCCTCGCGTGGTTCCCCGCGCGCCGGCAGCGCGTGACGATCGCAATCGTTGGGGTGATGCTCGCCGCCGTACTGGTCGCCGGCGAGCGCCAGCCCGTCTACCGCGCCGTGTGGACCGCCGTCCAGGGCCTGCCCGTGCTGCTCGTCGTGCTCGGGGCGTGGCTGCACGCGAACGCGCCGCTCGGGCGGGACCGGGTGGAAGCCGGCGCGGTCTTCCTGCTGCTCGGCGTCACCGCGTTCGCGACTCTCGTCCAGCTCCCGTTCGCGGTGCCGGTCTACTTCTGCTACGTCGCGCCGCTCGTCGCCCTCACGGGCGCGGCGCTCGCGGCGCGGTGCGAGCGGCCCGCACGCCCGCTGCTGGGCGCCGTCGCGCTCTTCCTGCTCGCCTTCGCCGCGCTCCGGCTGCACCCGGGCACCCTGTCCGACCTCGGCTGGGGTTTCTGGCGCGCGCGCGAACCGCGGCCCCTGGCGCTCGAGCGCGCCGGACTGCGCGTCGATCCGGACGACGCCGAGGTGTACGAGGACGTGGTGCGCTGGATCGAGGCGCGGGGCGGCGATTTCATCTACGCCGCGCCCGACTGCCACGAGCTCTACTTCCTCGCGGACAGGCAGAACCCCACGCGCACGCTCTACGACTTCTTCGACGAGCGCGAGGGCCGGACCGCGCGCATCCTGGACGCCCTCGCGGCACGCGCCGTCGCGGCCGTCGTCGTGAACCTCGAGCCGGAGTTCTCGAGCCCCATCGACCGCGAGCTCTACGAAGCCCTCTGCGCGCGCTACCCGGCGGCTGTACGTTTCGGTCGGTTCGAAGCGCGGAGCGCCGAATGAGCCGGATGAGCCCCAGCCACCCGCTCGCCCACCCGCGCCTCTACAGCCTGTGGCAGGCGCCCTTCCGGCGCCAGAAGCTGGCGCCGGTCTTCGCGACGGGCGACGTGGCCCGCGCCCGGCGCGTGCTCGACGTCGCCTGTGGGCCGGGCCTCGACGCGCGGCACTTCGCGCACGCCGACTACACGGGCCTCGACCTCGATCCCGGCTACGTCGAGCACGCGCGCGCGCGCCACCCCCGCGCGCGCTTCCTCGTGGCCGATGCCCGGAGCGAGCTGCTCCCGCACGAGCCGCCCTTCGACTTCATCCTCGCGAACAGCTTCCTGCACCACGTGGACGACGCCGGCGCGCGGCGCGTGCTCGCGCAGCTGGCGCGGCTCGTGACGGACGACGGTCACGTCCACGTCCTCGACCTCGTGCTGCCCGAATCGCCGTGCATCGCGCGCGCGCTGGCCCGCGCGGACCGCGGCGACCACCCCCGGACGCTCGCAGCCTGGCGCGATCTGTTCACCGAGCGCTTTGAGCCCGTCCTTTTCGAACCGTACCCTGTCCGGCTCATGGGGCTCCCTCTCTGGCACATGGTCTACTTCAAGGGCAGAGCGCGGCGTGAACCCTGAACCGACGATCTCGGTCGCCGTGCCACTCCGCGACGAGGCCGCGACGCTGGAAGAGCTCCGGCGCCGGCTGCGCACGGTGCTCGATGCCCAGCCCGGCGGCCCGCACGAGCTCGTGTTCGTCGACGACGGCAGCACGGACGAGACGGCGGCCTTGCTCGCGGAGGCCGTTCACTCGGACCCGCGCCTCGTCGCCGTCACGCTCTCGCGCAACTTCGGGCACCAGACGGCGCTCGCCGCCGCCCTCGACCACACGACCGGGGACGTCGTCGTCGTGATGGACGGCGACCTGCAGGACCCGCCCGAGGCGATCCCGCGCTTCCTCGAGCGCTACCACGCGGGCTTCGACGTCGTCTACGCCGAGCGGGTGGCGCGCAAGGAGGGCCTGCTCCTGCGCCTCGCCTACTTCCTCTTCTATAGATTGATCGCGCGCCTCGCGACGATCCGCCTGCCCCTCGACGCGGGCGACTTCGCCCTGCTCTCGCGCCGCGTCGTCGACGAGATCGCGCGCGCCCCTGAACGGCACCGCTACCTGCGCGGCCTGCGCACGTGGGTCGGGTTCCGCCAGACGGGCATCCCGGTCGAACGCGGCGCCCGCGTCGCCGGCCGGAGCAAGTACGGGCTCGCCGAGCTGCTCGGGCTCGCCGGCGACGGCATCTTCGCGTTCTCGACCGTCCCCCTGCGCGCGGCGACCCTATGCGGCGCGGTCACCGTGGCGGGCTCGCTCCTCTTCGGAGCGTACTCCCTCTGGGCGCGATTCTTCATGGACCGGTCCCCCGCCGGCTTCACGGCGCTCATCCTCACGATCCTCTTCATGGGCGGAGTCCAGCTGCTCTTCCTCGGCGTCATCGGCGAATACCTCGGGCGCGTGTACGAGGAGGTGAAGGCGCGCCCGCAGTACGTCGTGAGCCGCGTCGCGCGCACGGGCGAAGACGCTCCGCCGAACTGAGGCGGGGCCGGCCACGCCCATGGAAGAGTCCCTCGCGCGCGCCTACCGGAAGCTCTGGCACGAGCACTGGTGGTGGCGCGCGCGGCGCGAGATCCTGCTCGCGAAGCTCGCGGCACTGGCGCCGGCCGGCGGATGGCGACGCATCCTCGACGTCGGCTGCGGGGACGGCCTGTTCTTCGACGACCTCCTCGCGCTCGGCGCCGATGTTCGAGGCGTCGAGCCGGACGCGCGCATCGTCTCCGAGTCGGGGCCACACGCGGGCCGGATTCACCTGGGGCCGTTCGTCGGCCCCTCGGGGTCAGATCGACCGTTCGTCGGCCCCTCGGGGTCAGATCGACCGTTCGTCGGCCCCTCGGGGTCAGATCGGCCGTTCGTCGGCCCCTCCGGGTTAGATCGACCGTTCGATGACGGCTACGCGCCGGATGAGCCCTTCGACCTGGTGCTCCTGCTCGACGTGCTCGAGCACCTCGACGACCGCGTCGCGTGTCTCCGTCGCGCGCGCGAGCTGCTCGCGCCGGGTGGACGGATCCTCATCACGGTCCCCGCCTTCCCGGTCTTGTGGACGAATCACGACGTGCTCTCACACCACAGGCTCCGATACACGCGCAGGAGCCTCGTGGACGAGGTCACCGCGGCGGGGCTCGCGCCGCGCGAGGTACGCGCGCTCTTCCGCTGGCTCTCGCCCGTCAAGCTGGCCGTGCGTATCGCCGAGACGCTCGTGCACCGCACGCCCCGGCCACCGGCCGTTCCACCCGCCTGGCTGAACCGGTTGGCGCTGGCACTCTCG
>SMVQ01000066.1 GCA_004357655.1 Planctomycetota bacterium | reverse complement strand
CGTTCGTGCGCTCGCTCGAGAGTGCGCTCGTGGCGCGACGCTGGAGCGCGATCGTGCTCGACTCGCCCTGGGACGACCTGCCGCTGCTCGCGCGCCACTACCACCCGCCGACGCCGCTCTTCGGGGCCGACGACGCGTTCATGCCGGTGACGGGGGCGGCCAGTCGGCCGGCGCTGCTGTACCGCGCGCGCTGACAGTACGGAGCCAGAGCAAATTCCGCCGGCTATTGCGACTGATTGTCCGGTGCATAGCACCGGACAATCAGTCGCAATAGCCGGCGGAATTTGCTCTGGCTCCGTACTGTCAGCGCTTCATGAGCGCGCGCGTGATGATCGGCGCCACGAACCCGCCGGCGACGAGCACGATCGCCACCATGACGCCGAAGCGCGCGAGCCCGCCCCAGCCGCGGGGGAAGGTCTGCCAGAACAGCCCGAGGCCGGCCGCGCCGAAGGTGACGAGCCCGAGCACGAGCACCCAACCGTCGCGCGCGAGCACGCGCAGGTCGCGGCGCGCCGTGTGACCGTCACCGTCGAGCACCCAGCCCTTGGGCAGGGCTTCACGGATCGCTCGTGGCGTGGGCGGCCGGCCGTCGCGGCCGAGGCGCTCGAGATCGATGAGCTGCGCGACCGGGACCCGCTCCATCAGCCCTCTTCGCCGATGATGCGCAGCAAGGCCGCGCGCACGAGCTGCGGGTCGGCGCTGCCCTTCGAGGCCTGCATCACGGGCCCCATCAAGGCCCCGATGGCCTTCAGGTTGCCGGCCCGGACGTCCGCGACGGTCGCCTCGCGGCCCGCGAGCGCGGCGCGGCACCACTCGTCGATCTGGCTGGTGTCCTGAACCTGCTCGAGGCCCATCGCTTGCACGACGTCCTTCGCGCGGGCCCCTGAACGCAGCATCTCGTCGAGCACCTCGCGGCCGGCGTTCTTGCTCACCGTGCCGTCTCCGACGAGCGCGATCAGCTCGGCCAGGTCGTTCGGCTTGACCAGGAGCTCGAGGATAGAGCTCGCCGCGACATCGGGATCGGAGAGCGCGCGCAGGACGTCGTTCGCGATCCAGTTCGCCGCTGCCTTGGGGTCGCCGCCCACGCGCACGACCGTCTCGAAGAAATCGGCCACGTCGCGCGCGGCGGTCATGACGCCGGCGTCGTACGCGGAGAGACCCAGCTCCGACTCGTACCGTGCTCGGCGCGCGACCGGCAGCTCGGGGAGCAGTCCGCGCTGGCGCTCGATGAGCACGGCGTCGACCGTGACGAGCGGCAGGTCGGGGTCGGGGAAGTAGCGGTAGTCGTGCGCGTCCTCCTTCGAGCGCATCGTGCGCGTGACCCCCGCGGCGACGTCGAAGAGCCGGGTCTCCTGCTCGGGGTACTGCGCGGGATCGCCGGTCTCGTACGCCTCGATCTGCCGCGCGATCTCGTACTGGATCGAGGCGCGCACGTTGCGGAACGAGTTCAGGTTCTTGACCTCGACCTTCGTGCGCCAGGGCTCGCCCTCCGGGTGCACCGACACGTTGACGTCGCAGCGCAGGGAGCCTTTCTCCATGTCGCAGTCGGAGACGCCGATGTACTGGAAGATCTCCTTGAGCGCGGTGAGGTACTCGTGGGCCTCGTCGGCCGAGCACATGTCGGCTTCGGTCACCGACTCGATCAGCGGCACGCCGGCGCGGTTCAGGTCGACGAGCGTGGCGTCGCCGCGGTCGTGGATCGCCTTGCCGGCGTCCTCCTCCATGTGGATCCGGGTCAGCCGGATGAACTTGCCCGAGGCGAGCTGGATCCCGCCGCCGGTGCAGTAGGGCAGGTCGAACTGGCTGATCTGGTAGCCCTTGGGCAGGTCGCAATAGAAGTAGTTCTTGCGGTCGAACTTGCTGACGGGCGCCACGTCCGCGTTCAAGGCGAGGGCCGCGCGGACGGCGTACTCGAGCGCCGCGCTGTTCAGGACCGGGAGCGCCCCCGGCTGGGCGGTGCACACGGGGCACGTGATCGTGTTGGGCTCGGCGCCGAAGCTGTACTCGCAGCCGCAGAAGAGCTTCGTCCGCGTGTCGAGCTGGCAGTGCACCTCGAGCCCGATGACGGGGATCCAACGCGTGCCCGTCTGCCCGGAGACGACGCCGGCGGCCGCCGTGCTCACGCCGCGCCTCCGGCGCTCCGCGGCGGGCGCCGCCGGTGGTCGGTGGCCGCCTCGAACGCGCGCGCGACGGCGAGCACGAGCTCGTCGGCGAGCGGCCGCCCGATCACCTGCAACCCGACGGGGAGCTGGGCGTCACGCGCTCCGACGAACCCGCAGGGCACGCTGCAGGCGGGGAGGCCGGCCAGGCTCGCCGGCACCGTCATCGTGTCCGATAGGTACATGGCGACGGGGTCGGCGCTCTTCTCGCCGAGGCTGAACGCCGCCGTCGGGGCGGTGGGACAGGCGACGACGTCGACCTCCTGGAACGCGACGTCGAACTCGTCCGCGAGCAGGCGCCGGACGCGGAGCGCGCGCCCGTACCAGGCCTCGTGATAACCGGAGGAGAGCACGTAGGTGCCGAGCAGGATCCGGCGCTTCACCTCGTCGCCGAACCCTGCGTCGCGCGTGGCGGCGAACATGCCCTGGAGCGTCCCGTCGCCTTCGGCACGGGGGCCGTAGCGCACGCCGTCGTAACGCGCGAGGTTGCTCGAGGCCTCGGCCGTCGCCACCACATAATAGGTAGGGATGGCGACGTCCGTGTGCGGCAGGGACACGGGCACGATCTCCGCGCCCTTCGCGCGCATGGCCTCGATCGCCGCCTCGACGCACGCCCGGACGTCCGCGTCGAGATCGTCCGGGAAGTACTCCGGGGGGACCCCGACGCGCAGGCCGGCGAGAGCGCCCGTGCCCGCCCCGGCCGCGACCGGCGGCGCGTCCACGCAGGTCGAGTCCAGCTCGTCCGGGCCGGAGATGACCTCCATGACGCGGCAGGCGTCGCGCGTGCTGCGCGCGAACGGGCTGACCTGGTCGAGGGACGAGCCGAACGCCACGAGGCCGTAGCGGGACACGCGCCCGTAGGTCGGCTTGTAGCCGACGATGCCGCACATCGCCGCCGGCTGGCGCACGGAGCCGCCCGTGTCGGAGCCGAGCGCGATGGGCACCATGCCCGACGCGACGGCGACGGCGCTCCCGCTGGACGAGCCGCCCGGGGTACGGGTGACGTCCCAGGGATTGCGCGTCACGCCGAAGGCCGAGTTCTCGGACGACGAGCCCATCGCGAACTCGTCCATGTTGGTCATCCCGACGGGCACGGCACCCGCGTCGATGAGCCGCTGAACGAACGTCGCGGTGTACGGCGGCCGGTACCCCGCCAGGATCTTGGATGCGCACGAGACCTCGGCGCCCGCGAGGCACATGTTCGCCTTGAGCGCGACGGGGACGCCGTGCAGCGGACCCGGCGCTTCGCCGGCCGCGCGCCGCTCGTCGAGTGCGCGCGCACGCGCCAGCGCGCCCTCGCGATCGACCGACACGAACGCGAAGAGCTCGTCGTTCCGCTCGTCGATCACGCGCAGCGCGTCCGCGGTCGTCTCCTCCGCCGTCCGCTCGCCGCGCACGATCGACTCGGCGAGCGCCGTTGCGTCCAGCTCCTCGTAAGCGCTCACGAGCCGCCCCCGATCGTCTTGGGCACGCCGTAGAACCCGTCCCGCTCGTCGGGCGCGTTCGCGAGCGTCGCGGCGCGCGGGAGTGAAGCGCGCGGTTCGTCGGCGCGCGTCACGTCCGCGAGCCGCGTCGCCCCGGTCATCGGCTCGACGCCCTCCACGTCGACGCTGGTGAGCACCTGGAACTGCGCCAGGATTCGCGCGAACTGCGGTGCGAGAGTGCGCGCTTCCGCGTCCGTGATCTCGAGCCGCGCGAGCGCGGCGGTCCGCTTGACGATTTCGAGCTCGGGGCTGTCCATGCCTGGGTTCGGTGACTTGGGGCGGCCCGAGGCCGCGCGCGGGGCCGTGGAGTGGGGCGTGGGTGGGGGCACCGACCGCGTCCCTGCCCGCCGGAGGGCCGTCGAGCCCGGTTCCGGGCCCCGCGAGTGGGGGAGTCTACGAACTCCCGCGCCACCGGGCCACGCGCGCGTGGGTACCTTGCGCGGGTCCGGCCGAACACCTACCGTTTCGAGCATGTTCGGCTCGACGTCCTACCCGACACTACCCGGATTCTTCGACGCACCCGACTGGGCCAGCCTCGGCCTCGTCGCTTCGATCGTCGGCTGCTTCCTCATCGCCAACGCGATCCTCTTCGAGCACCCGCGGCGGCTCGTCGAGCGCTACTTCGGGAACAGCTCGGGCCGGCTGCGCTCGGTCCGCGAGTACATCTACAACCGCGTCCAGACGAACCTGGGCTTCACGTTCCTCCTCGGCGGCTTCGGCCTGCAACTGTTCGGGCGCTACGGCGAAGTGGGCGAGCAGGGAGCGGCGTCTTTCTCCATGGCGTGGGTCGGCGCGATCGTGGTCCTGGCCGTCGGCCTGCTCTTCTCGGGTTGGTGGTGGTCGATGCTCGCCTTCCGGCGCTACGTCCGCCAGTACTTCCGCCAGCACCCCCCGAACCTCGAAGGCGATCCCGCGACGATGCGCGAGCTGGGCGAGCTCTTCAGCGTCGAGTCCTTCGACGACGACACGGTCGAGGCCTACGTCGCCCGGCTCCGCGCGAAAGCGGGCCTGCCGGGGGACCCGCGCGAGCTCCGCGCGCAGCCGCAGGAATCGATCGACATCGCCGTCGGCGAGGTCGAGCTGGAGGAGCCCGCGTAGTCGCGACGCCGTTCACGTGGGTCCGGCGGCCATCTCTCCAAGTGCGCCCGATCTCGCGGCGCCCGATCTCGGGCAACCGATCTCGCGCAACCGATCTCGCGCAACCGAATATCGCGCAACCGATATCGCGCAACCGTGCCCACCTCGGACCGGTCCTCCGGGGGTGGAACGGATAGCCGCACTCGCTCGCCGGATGGCGAGGTGCCTCGGGCCGCATGTCGACGCGTTGCTCGATGCCGTGTACCCGCCCGCGTGCCGGTTGTGCGGGGCGGCGGCCGACGACGGTTGGAGCTGCGCGGAGCACCGCCTGCCCGAGGGTCCGCCGGGGGAGCGCTGCGGTCGGTGCGCCGGGCGCCTGCCCCGGGGCTTGCCGGATGGGTACCCGTGCGCGGAGTGCCGGGGGGCGCCGCCGCGCTTCGGACGCGCGGTCGTCGCCTTGGACTACCGCGCGTCGGAGGCGGGGCGCGCGTGGATCCTGGCCCTCAAGCACGGGGGGCGCCGCGACCTCGCGGCCCCGCTGGGCGCGGTGCTCGGGCGGCGGCTGCTCGCGGTCGCGGCGCGCGCCGAGGACGCGCTGCTCGTCCCCGTTCCGCTCCACCCCCTGCGCCGCCTCGAGCGCGGCTACGACCAGGCCCTGCTGCTCGCGCGCGCGGTCGGCCGGGCGGTCGACCTCGACGTCGCGCGCGCGCTCGTCCGGCGGCGCTCGACCCGCGTCCAGGGCGCACCCGGCTCGCCGTCGCGGACGGCGAACGTGCGAGGGGCGTTCAGGCTGGACAACTCGGCCGAGCCGTCCGTCGCGGGCCGCGCGGTGTGGCTGGTCGACGACGTCGTCACGTCGGGGGCGACGGCGAACGAGTGCGCGCGCGTGCTCCGGCGGGCCGGGGCGCGGCGGGTCGACGTCCTCGCACTGGCGCGCGCCGGCTGACTTGCCGCACCGTGCCCTAAAGTCGACACTGCGCCGATGCATACGCTCTTCGTCGAACCCTTTGGCGGGATGGCCGGCGACATGTTCCTCGCCGCGCTGCTCGACCTCGGTGACCCGCGGTTCGGGCTCGACGATCTGCGCGAGGTGGCGGAGGCGCTCGTGCCGGGCGAGAGCCGCATCGACTCCGAGCGCGTCTGGCGCGGCTCGCTCAGCGGCACGCTGCTCACGGTCGCGACGCCCGAGTCGGGGAGCGCGCCGCACCGGCGCTACGCCGACCTCGCGCAGCTCGTGCGCGGCGCGCCCCTGCCGGAGGGCTGCCAGGACCGCGCGCTCGCGGTGCTGCGCCGGATCGCGGAGGCCGAGGCGCGCGTACACGACACGACGCCCGAGGAGATTCACTTCCACGAGGTGGGCGCCGTCGACACGCTCATCGACGTGTGCGGCGCGGCGTTCGCGCTGGAGCGGCTCGGGGTGGAGCGCGTCGTCGCCACCCCGCCGATCGCCGGCTCCGGCACCGTGCATTGCGCCCACGGCGAGCTGCCCGTCCCGGCACCGGCGGTCGTGGAGCTGATGCGCGAGAGGCCGATGGTGCTCGGCGGCGGGGGCGGCGAGCGCCTGACTCCGACCGGCGCCGCGATCCTCTGCGAGTGGGTCGCGGACTTCGCTCCGCCGGGCGCGTTCACCGCCTCGCGCGTGGGCTACGGCGCGGGGCTCCGCGATCCGGACGAGGGTCCGCCCAACCTCGTGCGCGTCCAGCTCGGCGAGTCCGGCGCCAGGGCCGCCCGCCGCACGGCCTGGCTGCTCGAGGTGAACCTCGACGACATGACCGGCGAGGAGCTCGGGCACACCGTGCGCGCGCTGCGCGAGTCCGGCGCGCTCGAGGTGTGGACGAGTCCGGTCGCCATGAAGAAGGACCGCCCGGGCACCGTCATTTCCGCGCTCGCGCGCGCGAGCGAACGGGAGGCGCTCGAGGCGACCGTGTTCGAGCTGACGACGACGCTGGGCGTGCGCTGGCGCGAGGTCGAGCGGACGGAGTGCGAGCGCGAGTCCATGAGCGTGGAGGTCGGAGACGTCGCCGTGCGGGTCAAGGTGCGCACGCGGCCCGAGTATGCGGGCCGCAGCCCGTTCGGCGAGCGCGACCTCGCCCCGGAGCACGATGACGTCGCGCGCGCCGCGGAGGCGGCCGGGCTCACGCTGCGCGAGGCGCGCCGGCAGGCCGTGCGGGCGGCGCTCGCCGCGCTCGCGGCCCGCCCCTGATCCTCCGCCGGCGCGGCCTGGTGGTGTGAGTCGAGTGTTCAGTGCACTTGTCGAGCCGCCTGACCGCCCGTGGCTGCGTTGCGCCTCCTCGGAAATCAGCTAGGTTGCCTGCGTCGGCGCGCCTTGCCACGAACGCCGATGCCTCGCCCAAATGTGACCTTTATTCCCGGACGGGCCCTAACCGCCGCGCTCCATGAAGGCGCGGATCCCGTCGCCGAGTCGCACCAGCCCCTCGACGAGCGTCGCCTCCGGCACACCGCAGCCCACGCGCAGGTGCCCGGGCCCGTCGAAGAGCTCGCCGGGCACGACGCCGACCGCGAACTCGGCCGCGAGGTGCCGGGCGAGCGCGCGGGTGTCACGGACCCCGGTGATCCGCGGGAAGGCGACGAGCCCGAACGGCGGGACCGTCGCTTCCACGCCGGCCGTCTCCGACAGCCAGCGCACGAGGTGCGGGCGCGACAGGGCCTCGATGCGCCTCAGGGGTGCGAGCAGGGCGGGCAGGCGCTCGAGGGCGCGGCGCCCGGCGACGAGCGCGGGGGTGGCCGGCTCGCGGTAGGCGAGGCGCCCCATGTCGACGAAATGGTCGCGCTCGCGCTCGAGGCCCGCGCCGAGGGCCAGCCAGCCGATCCGCAGGGCGCCGAGGCCGTAGGCCTGCGAGAGGCTGCCGATCGAGATCGCGTTCGGCGCGAGGCGGCAGGCGTGGACGCGCTGCTGGACCGTCGGCGCGCACTCCATCGCCGCCTCGTTGCAGAGGAGCACACCGCCCGCGCGCCCGGCCTCGCGCGCGATCGCTCCCACGCGCTCGGCGTCCAGCACGGTGCCGCTCGGGTCGTGGGGGTTCGAGAGGAACACGTGGGCCGGGCCCGAGGCACTCGCGAGCGCGGCCCGGACCTCGTCCGGATCGATGGTCCAGCCCTGGGCCAGGCGCCGGGCCACGGGGCGGAGGTCGGCCCCGAAGTGGCTCGCCAGGGCGTGGAGGGGCTCGCAGGCGGGGGTCTCCACGACCACCCGGGTGCCCGGCCGGAAGAGCCGCAGGGCGGCGATGTGCATGGCCGCGGAGGCGCCCACGGTGACGATCACGCGCTCCCGCGCGAGGCCGAGGAGCTCGGCGAGGCGCGCCTCGAGCCTTGGCAGCGCGTCGGCGCCGGGGGGCGCGACGAGGTCCGCGGCCTCGAGCCCGCCGAGGACCTCGGCCGCGGGCGCCGGCATCGCCGACTGGGCGAGGCAATAGGGTGCTGCTCCACCCGGAGGATCGTGCGTCCAGGCGAGGTAGGGGAGCCTCAGGCCGTCGTGATCGGACATCGGGGAAGAGCGGAATCCGCCGCGAGCAGCGTAGCGTCCGCGCCGCGGATCGCGAGCCGCGGAACCGGGGGGCCGCCGTGGAACACGCCGATCGCGGGGGATAGGATGAGCGCGCGGGTCGCGAGCCGCCACGGACATCGGCTCGACACCGCCCGACGATACAGGACCCAACCAGAGCTCTCAGAGGGGAACGAAAGCGCCATGGACGGACGCACTTCGATCGTGTTTCGCGTGTTCGGAGGCTTGCTCGCGCTGGGCGCGACGCTCGGCTCGGTGACCGGCGCAACGGCGCCTGCGCTGACCGCGCCGCAGGGCACGCCCTATTTCGCGCGCGCCAAGGCCGGCGCCGTCATCCGCAACTTCCAGGACCGCCAGGCGGATGGGATGCGGACGATGAAGGGCGACGAGCTCCTGCGCGTGCACGGCACCGGGGCTGGCGTCGGCTTCCTCCAGGTCGAGGCCGCGGGCGGGCTCGAGGTCTGGGTCTACGGGCAGTACCTCAAGCCGACCACGGAGCAGGGTGTGTACTCGGTCACGGCGAAGGGCGTCCTCATGCGGCCCAAGGCCTCGTCGGGCAGCGGCAGTATGCCGCTCACGACCAAGCTCCAGCGCGGGGATCGCGTGCGCCTGATCGCGCGCTCGGACACTTCGAAGCCGATGAAGGAGGACTGGGTCCACGTGTGGTCGCCGCAGACGGCGCGGGGCTGGGTCCTCGCGAGCGAGGTCGTCCGCGCCGCGAACCAGAGCGAAGCGGGCACGGCGTGGAAGACGACCGCGGTCGTGCGTCCATCCGTTCCGCTCCCGGTCAAGTCCGTGGACGCGAGTGCACCCACGGGGGCCAAGGGACCGGCCGTCGCGAAGAAGGCTCCCAGCCGTGCGCAGGCCGCCCTGCGCGCCGCGGACGAGCTCAGCGCGAAGGCGAAGGCGAACCCCTCTGCCGCGGACCACGTGGCCGTGATCGCGGCGTACCAGGCGGTCATCGAGCTCGCGCCGGAGGATAGCGCGGTCGCCGACTTCGCGCGTCGCGGCGTATCCGAGGCCATGGTGCGCGCCGAGATGGCCGGGATCCAGGCCGACATCGCGCAGGCGGAGGTCGAGCGATTGAACAAGATCGAGGCGATCCGCGCGCAGGACGAGGCCAACGATCTCGCCCGGATGCCGCTCTGGGGCAGGTTCAACGGCCGGGGCTGGCTGGAGACCGAGGTCGTCGGCAACGAGGATCATTTCTACCTGCGTTGGGGGGGGGACCGCACCGCCGAGATCACCTGCTCGAGCGGCCGCTACGATCTGGCCTCGTTCCAGGGCTTCGAGATCGGCGTGAACGGCGCGACGGCGCGTTCGGCGACGGGGACGAGCGTCGGCCGCCCGGCGCTCCCGATGCTCCTCGACCTCTATCGCATCGAGGTCATCTCGGGCACCGGCGCGAAGCCGCGCTAGCGGGCCGCGCGCCATGGGCTTCCTGCGCGGCCTCGTGCAGCGGATGTACCTGGGGCTGCGCAAGATGTTCGCGCTCGGCCGGTCGGGCTACCTCTGTGACACCTGCAAGTGGGACTACGGGGACGCTTGCAACCGCCCGGAGCGCCCGAACGCGAAGACCTGCCCGGACTACAAGCGGCGCTGATCCGCTCCGTACTCGGGTCACAAGCGCCGCATCATCGGCTCGATGACCTCTGCGCGTAGCGCGCTCAGGCGATCTTCCGCGATCGCCGTTCGCATCTTTGCCATCAGCCGGTGGAACGCGCGCAGGTTGTGGAGCGTGAGCAGGATCGGGCCGAGCATCTCGCCCGTCACGCACAGGTGGCGCAGGAATCCGCGGCTGAAACGGGAGCAGGCCGGGCAGTCGCAATCGGGGTCCAGCGGGCGCGGGTCCGCGCGCCAGACCTGGTTCCTGAGGTTCATGCGACCCTGGCTGGTGTAGGCCTGGGCCGTGCGCGCGTGGCGCGTCGGCGTCACGCAGTCGAAGAGGTCGATGCCGCGCTCGACGGCGTCGAAGAAGTCGATCGGCGTGCCGATACCCATCAGGTAGCGCGGCTTGTCCTCCGGCAGGAGGGGGGCGCTCGCCCCGACGGCGAGGAGCATCGCCTCGCGGTCCTCGCCGACGCTCACGCCGCCGACCGCATAGCCGGCGAAATCGTGCGCGCAGACCGCGTCGACCGACGCGCGCCGGAGGTCCTCGAACGCGCCACCCTGCACGATTCCGAACAGCGCCTGGCCGGAATCGAGCCCGCCGCGTTCGCGCCAGCGCGTCGCGCAACGCTCGAGCCAGCGGTGAGTCCGGTCCGTGGCGGCGATCACGTCGCGCCGGTGGGTCGGATCGGGCGGGACGTGGTCGAAGGCCATGATCACGTCGGCGCCGAGCTTGGCCTGAATGTCGATGACACGCTCGGGCGTGAAGCGCACCTCGGCGCCGTCGACGATCGAGCGGAAGGACACGCCCTCGTCGTCGACCCGGCACGTCGCGCCCAGGCTGAAGACCTGATAGCCGCCGGAGTCGGTGAGGATCGGGCCGTCCCAGCCCATGAAGCGGTGCAGCCCCCCGAGCGTCTCGATGACGTCTTCGCCCGGCCGCAGGTGGAGGTGGTAGGTGTTCGCGAGGATCATCGTGGCGCCGGCCTCGGAGAGATCGCGGGGCAGGGCGCCCTTGACCGTGCCGCGCGTACCGACGGGCATGAAGGCCGGCGTCGGAACCACGCCGTGCGGCGTCGTGAACCGACCGGCGCGCGCGTGGGTCGCGCTGGAGCGGTGCTCGAGCGCGAAGTGGAAGCGCTCGTCCTGCGACTGGTCCGCTGCCATCGAAGCTCAGGGCCGCGTGGCAGGGGCCGCGGACGTCGAGGCCACGCTCGTGCCGGGATAGTAATGGGCGAGGATCCGTTCCGCCTCCCAGCCGAGCTGCGCGTAGTCGTGGCTCCCCTCCTGGCAGAGGCCGACGCCGTGGCCGCGTCCGAGGCCCTCGAAGAAGAGCCCGTTCTCGATCGCGTCGCCGGGTTTCGGCCACGTGCGCAGGACGAGACCGCTGTGCAGGGACGTCGCGCCGATGAGGAGCCGGAAGTCCTTGTAGGGCATGACGCGGCTGCCGGCGTCGCCCGTTACGCGCACCTCGATCCAGCGCCCGCCGTGGTCGACCCGATGCGGGGCGAGGCGCGCGACGCGCGTCCCCACGCCGAGTTTTCGCGCGACGCGCGCGAGGTCGGCGGCGGTCGCCGTGAAGGTCCAGCCGAGGGGGCGCTCGGGGTCGGGGCCGCCGAGCCCGCGCTCGAACGCGACGCGCTGCCGGCACGGCGCGCAGGTCACGCCCGAGGCGTAGTCGGCCGACTCGGGGAAGACGTCGCGCAGGCCGGCCGTCGTCCCGCCGCAGGCCGCGTGGAACCGCGCGTCGAACGTCCCGTCCGCCCTCACGATCACCCGTCCGCGCGTGATCGCGACCGAGTCGGAGAGCCGTGCCGCGACGCGTCGCGCGCTCGGGCTGTTCCCCGGCACGAAGCGTCCGAGGTAGACCTGGTCGGCCGTCGTGTCCCACACGAAGGGCCGGTCCGCGAGCGTGGCCAGAGCGACCGTCCGCGCCAGGATCGCCTGGGCCTCGAGCTCCGCGGGCAGGGCCGACCACAGGACGAGCTCCGCGGCCACGACGCCCTCGACGTACTGCTCGAGCGGCGCGAGGTTCGTGACGCGCAGGCCCCCGTTCGCGCGGCGCTCGACCGCGAGCCGGCCCGGGTAGATCCGGTCCCCGAGTGCCAGACCGAGCCGCGGGATCGTGGGGGCGACCACGATGCGCGCCGCCCGTCGGCCGTCCGCGGCCTGGACGAGCGCTCCCACACGTCGGAGCGTGAGGCGCTGCCCCGGGCCGACCCCGATGGTGACCTCCTGCGCGCCGTCGAACGCCGCGAGCACGACCGGCACCTCGGCCGGGACGAATCGGGCGCGGGGGACCGGGGACGGGGTCGAGCGCGCGGGCTCGCGACGGAGGGGCGCGCACGCGGCGAAGGCGAGGGCGAGGGCGAGGGCAACCGAGGCCGCCGCGCGACCGCATCCTGCGCCGCGCATCGGGGTCACCCGAACAGGCCGTGGCCGGCCGGCGAGCGGGGCTCCTCGTCCATTCCGATCACACTGCGCCCGCTGTCCGTGATCACGCGCCCGCGGGCGGTCTTGCGCATATGCCCACACCGCAGGAGGTGCGGCTCGAACACCTCCTCGATCGTGTCCTCCGCCTCGCCGACCGCCGCGGCGATCGTCTTGATGCCGGTGGGCTCGCCGCCGCTCTGGGCGAGGCAGCGCAGGATGCGTCGGTCCATCTCCTCGAGTCCCTCCGCGTCGATACCGAGGCGCTCGAGCGTCTCCAGGGCGAGCGCCCGATCGATCTCGGTTTCGCCACGCACCTCGGCGAGGTCGCGCGCCCGGCGCAGGAACCGGTTCACGATCCGTGGTGTGCCGCGGCTGCGGTCCGCGAGGACTTGCGCGCCTTCCGGGTGAAGGCCGATTCCGAGAATGCCCGACGCGCGCGTGACGATGCGCACGAGGTCGGCGGCAGGGTAGGGATCGAGGCGCTCGAAGAGCCCGAAGCGCGCGCGGAATGGTGCCGAGAGCAACCCCTCGCGGGTCGTCGCGCCGACGAGCGTGAACGGCTTGAGCGCGAGCGTCATCACGCGCGCGTGCGGGCCCGAGTCGAGCGTGAGGTCGACCGAGAAGTCCTCCATCGCCGTGTACAGGTACTCCTCGACGGCGGAGGGTATGCGGTGGATCTCGTCGATGAACAGTACGTCCCCGGGCTCGAGCTGGGTCAGGATGCCGACGAGGTCGCGGGGGCGGTCCACGGCCGGCCCCGACGTGGACTGGAGTCGCGAGCCGAGCTCGCTCGCCATGATTCGCGCGAGGCTCGTCTTGCCGAGACCGGGCGGGCCCGAGAAGAGGATGTGGTCGGGCGGCTCGCCCCGCCGCCGCGCCGCGCCCAGGGCGACGCGCAGGTTCTCGATCACCCGCGGCTGACCGACGAACTCCGCCAGGGAGCGAGGTCGCAGACCGGCTTCGAGCTCCGCCTCCGGTCGCTGCTCGGCCCCTGCCGGATCCCCCGAGAGGCCCGTCAGGGCCGCGGGGTCGAACACGTGGTCGGGCTGGGACTCGACGGGAGGGGACATCCGGACCCGAGGATAGCGGCCGCGGACCGCAGCCCCTCGACCAAAAAACGGGGCTTTCGGCGCCGAGCGCCGGGCCCCGGGGCCACCGGCGCACCGCGGCCCAGCGGGGCCTCCCGTGCGGGAACGCACGTCGCCGAGGTCGCGAAGCGCACGCAGGTCCATCCGGGGCTGGGTCGGGGGAGCGCGGGTTTCTTGCGGAGGAACAGCTAAACCCCTGCTATCCAAGCGATAACATACTTCTCCACGCCCGAGGGGTCCCCCCGTGGCCGCTGGCACGGCGATTGATCCCCTACTCCGTCGCCCTCCGTCGCCATCAGGGCGCCCGTCGTGCGGCGCTCCCTCGCCCGGACGCATAGGCGCCCCAGGTTCATCCTGATAGACTGCCGCCCCCAACTATAGACTGCCGCCCCCAACCCCGACCCACCCCCCGCGGGACCGCGCACGGGCCACGAGGTCCACTCGAGTCAATGATCATGAGCAATACACGGCTGTACACCGGTCTCTGCGGCACATTAGCCCTCCTGCTCCCCGCCTGCGGCGGGATTGCGGGCTCGGGTTCGAGCAGCGACACCGAGGGCCAGATGACCCTGAACGAGTGCTCGAACGGCTTCGGGCAGCTCGTCCCGTACACGGTGCGGAAGCTCGACTCCAACGGGGTGCCGACGTCGCAGATCATCTCGATCCGGACGGTGGCGGAGCTCGTCGACAACGTGAACCCGAGCAACCCGATCCAGGCGCCGCCCCAGTTCCCGACGACGGCGTTGCTCCCCAGCGGACTGGCGGGCAACCAGTTCATCTACGCGAACCTCACCGAGCCGATCGACATCTCGACCGTGCTCGAGCCCTCCCCGGGCGGCCTGGCCACCTCGGGTCTCACGGGCGCGGTCACCGTGACGGCGGTCGATCCGCTGACAGGCAACGCCCAGACGATCGCGGGCCGGGCCTTCATCGACGGTCAGACCTACGAGCTCCCGATCCAGCCGAACGGCCAGTTGACGCTCCAGCGGTGGGTCGAGGTCGACCCGTTCGGTAACGTCCTCCCGGTCATCTCCAACGGCATCGGCTTCCCGGGCACCCAAGGCTCCTTCAATGGCGCCGGAATCCTCGTGTCGCCGAACACCATCGTCTTCGTCGTCGACGCCGATGGTGACCTGTCGACCTACGAGACGTTTCCCACCGGCAAGCAGATCCGCATGCGGATCGGCACCTCGGTGAAGGCCACGAACGGCAACAGCCTCGATCACACGGTGGTCGGCTCCTCGACCGTGGGGCCCGACACCCTGAATCCCGAGATCCTGACCACGCCGCCGCCGCTCAATTCGCCGCTCATCTCGCCGGGCAACGGCGACACGAACGTCGACCCCCTCACCCACATCCGGGTCGAGTTCACCGAGCCCGTGCAGCCCTACTCCGTCGGCGACCTGTTCGACGGCACGGTACCGACTCAGAGCTCCTCGATCCTGATCCAGTTCGGGCCTTCCACCGCTCGGACGACCGTGCCGCACTCGGTGCTCCCCATCAGCATCTTCGACATGTCGGTGTTCGAGCTGATTCCGGCCTTCAACTTTCCCGGCGCCGGACCCGGCGGAGTCTGCGAGGACGACTCGGACTTCAGCGTGGTGGACATCACGGTGAACCCTTCGAACGGCCCCACGGAACCGCTGCTCCAGGACCTCGCGATCAACGCGACGACCGGGCTCGGCAATGGCAACACGCTCGGCGCCTTCACCTCCTTCACCACCGGAGAGGGACCGGGGATCGTCAACGCGCCCGTCGCGCCGGACACGATCACGATCGGTCGTCTCGGCGCCGCGCCGGGTCTCTCGATCCTCGACTTGAACGGCTTCGGGCAGAGTACGGGCAACCCGGTCTACCACCTGGACGACACCCTCAACCCGACGATCCAACAAGGCGATACGAACTTTCCGAACAACCCGAACGTGAAGTTCCAGGGCTCGCTCCTGCGGCCGCCGCTCGTCCCCGGTACGTGCACCGTCGACGGGGGCTCCGCGGGCGTGTTCACGCTCACGAAGGACACCGCCCTGAACGACCTGCTCGTGCGGCCGCCGCTGGTCACGTCGATCGGTGACATGATGCTCGGGCAGGCGCTCGACGCCGCCTTCGACAACGCGCAGACTCCGTTCGGCTGCCAGGCGGGCGGTGGACAGATCTGCACCCTCGACGGTCTGAAGATCGTGAGCCCCGCCGTCAGCGGGCCGAACACGCTCGGTCCGCTCGTGCTCGGCGGATTCAGCTCCGGTCTGTCGCCGGGATCTCCCAACATCATCAGCTGGGCGCCACACCCCAACCCGCCGCCGCTCACGTTCCCGCCGCTCTGCGTCGCGCCCTTCATCGGCGCCAGGGAGCCCACGTCCATTGACAACTCGCTCGTCCAGATCATCGTGGGCGGGAATCCGGCCTTTCTCACGAACCTGCTCGTCCCGGGCGACCCCTTCGGGTCGCCGACGAACGTGCCGCCGATCCCGGCCTCGGGGCTCATCACGCCGGAGCAGAACGCGTTCTTCCTCGGCCCTTCGCAGGGTCAGACCCAGATCTCGGCCTGCTTCCCGTACCAGATTCGCCAGCAGATTGGTCAGTTCCTCTACGTGATCGACCGCCAGCGCGGCGAAGTGATCGTGTTCAACAGCAACCGGATGACGGTGATCGATCGCATCGTGCTCCCGGACCCGACCTCCATGGCGATGGGGACCAACTTGGACTTCCTGGCCATCACCAATCAGCAAGCCAACGTGGTGTCGTTCATCGATATCAATCCGAACTCCTCGACGTTCCACCAGATCATCAAGAGCACGGTGGTCGGCAATGCTCCGCGCGGAATCGCGTGGGAGCCGGGCAACGAGGACATCCTCGTGTGCGACGAGGGCAGCGGCACGCTCTCGATCATCTCGGCGTTCTCGCTCGAGGTCCGCAGGGTGGTTTCCTCGCAGCTCAATCTGCCGTTCGAGGTCGCCGTCCTACCGCGCCAGGTGCAGTTCAGCTTCCTACGCAACGTGTACTTCGCCTACATACTCAACCGCACGGGCACTGTTGCCATGTACGAGTCCGGTCCCAACGGCGTGAACGGCTGGGGCTTCGACGACGTCATCGGCACGGCTCCCACGATATTCTCGAACCCGAAGACGATCCAGGTCGACCCCATCGACCTCGACGCGTCGGTGTGGATCGTCCACGAAGGGAAGATCGACATCTTCAATCAGACCGCAATCCCGGGCAACACCGAGGGAGCGATCTCGCGGCTCAGCATCGAAAGTGCGGCGACTGGAACGTTCCTTTTGGGCGGCCTCACGACAGCGGCGTTCCGTGACCTGCAGCTCGCGATTCAGGTGTCCGTGGGTGAGGATCAACTCTCCGGGATCCCGGTCGACTTCGCGTTCGACAACCTGCGGAACATCGGCGGGTTGCCCCACTTCGCCACGACCTTCAGCGCCGGTGCACCCGCACCGACCAACGGCAAGTCGACCGTCCGGATAGGGGGCGTACTCACGACGTTTTCGATTGCCAACACCAACGAGGCGCTGTTCATGTTCGCGGCCATCCCCAACGCGGTGGGGGCCAGCGGCGTCATCGACGTGATCGACATCGCCGCCTCGGGCGCCATCCGCAGGGACACCAACCCGTTCCTGCCCGGCATTCAGTCGATCCCGGCGCCGAACGTGAACATTCTGATGGACTACTACCGGCAGTAGACGCCTCGATTCGAACTCGGCCCCTCACTCCGCTGCTTCAGTGGAGGGAGGGGCCGAGTTCGAATCGTGGCGAACTCGCCGCGGTACCGTATCGTACGGCGATGCCCGACCCGACGGCGGTCCGGTCGATGTTCGCCCGCATCTCGGGCCGCTACGACCTCCTGAATCGCACCCTGTCCCTGGGGATCGACCAGCGTTGGCGCCGGCGGGTCGTGGAGCGTGCGGGTGCCGTACGGGGTCGCATCGTCGTGGACGCCTGCTGTGGGACGGGCGATCTTGCGCTCGCCTTCGCCCGCAAGGGCGCAAAGGTCCTCGGCGTCGACTTCACACCCGAGATGCTGCGGAGGGCCGGCCCGAAGCGCAGGCCTGGCCGGGGTGGGCTGCTATTCGCCCAGGGCGACGCCTTGCGCCTGCCTGTCTCCGATGACGCGGCCGACGTCTGTTCGGTGGCCTTCGGCATCCGCAACGTCGCGGATCGGCGTCAGGGGCTGCTCGAAATGAAGCGCGTCGTGCGCGCAGGGGGGAGCGTCCTCGTGCTGGAATTCTCGGAGCCCGTCTCGCCCCCCTTCCGAGCGATGTACCGCCTGTACTTCACCAAGCTGCTGCCGCGCCTGGGTCGCCTCGTGTCCGGGGATGGCGAAGCGTACGAGTACCTCCCGCGCACGGTGCTCGCATGGCCGGATCCTGACACATTCCAAGGCGAGATGGAGGATGTCGGCCTCGTGTCGTGCGGGTACGAGCGGCTGACGCAGGGCATCGTCTGCCTGCACTGGGGCTCGGTGCCCGCCGGGAGCCCATCGTGAGCGACGAGTACGACGACTACGACGACTACGACGAGGAGGACGAGGAGCTGGAGGAACAGGACGGGGAATCGACGCCCGGGGACGGGGACGCCCTGAATCGGAGCCTCGCCCTCGGCTTCCTCGCGATGGTCCCCCTGTTCCTCGTGTACGAGCTCGCCCTCATCGCGACGCGGAGCGGCGAGCGCAATACGTCCGAGCTCGTGCTCTTCCGGCTGTTCGCCCCCTTCGGCGAGTGGGCGGACTCCGCCCGTCGGGTCGCGCTCGCAGCCGCCGCCGCCTGCGCGCTGGTGGTCTGCCTGCGCCGGCACTTGGCGCTCGGGCCGCGCATCGCGCGGATCGCCATCGAGGGCGCGATCGGGGCCATCGCGATCGGACCCGCGCTCATCGCCCTCATACACCTGCTCGGCGACTCCCTACCGCCGCTCGTGCTGGCGGGTGGTCCGGAGACGCGCGCGCCGGGTCTCGCGCAGGCCGCATTCGTGTTCGGAGCCGGCGCGTACGAGGAGCTCGTCTTCCGGGTCGGCGCCTACAGTGCGCTCTACTTATGCTTCGTCCAGGTCGGGCTGTTCTTCGGCCTGCGCCGGGGCATCTCCGGCCTCCTGGGAGATGTCGCGGGTCTCCTCGGCTCCGCCGCGCTCTTCTCCGCCTTCCACCTGGCCGTCTTCGTGGCGTGGCTCGGTCCGGGCGGGGAGGAGTTCGACCTCTCGATCTTCACATATCGCGCGCTTGCGGGCATGCTGCTCGGAATCCTCTTCCGGTGGAGGGGGCCCGGCGTCGCAGCATGGACGCATGGTCTCTTCAACCTCGCGCTGCTGCTCGGCGCGGGGCCGGAAGTCTTCCTATGAGCCGTTTCTTCGTCGGCATCACCGGGGCGAGCGGGCACCGCTACGCCGAGGCGCTCGTGCGCGAGCTCGTGCGCGGGGGGCACGCGGTCGACCTCTCGATCACCGAGGCCGGAGCGAAGGTGCTCAAGCACGAGCTCGGGATCGATGCGGGGGCCCTTGGCGAGCGGCTGCAGGGCGCGCTCGACGGCTGGCTCGGGGCGGAAGTGGCCGCGCGCGTGCGCGCTTTCCCGGCCGGCGCGATCGAAGCGCCGCCGTCGTCGGGGACGGCGCTCACCGGCGCCGTGATCCTCGCGCCGTGCAGCATGGGTACGATGGCGCGCGTCGCGGCGGGATTCAGCTCGAACCTCGTCGAGCGTGTGGCCGACGTGGCGCTGAAGGAAGGGCGCACGCTCGTGCTCGTGCCGCGCGAGACGCCGCTCTCCGAGATCCACCTCGAGAACATGCTCCGCCTCGCGCGCATGGGCGCGGTGATCCTCCCGGCGATGCCGGGCTTCTACCATCGGCCCGAGACGCTGGATGACCTCGTCGCCCACGTGGTCGGCAAGATCCTCGACCGCATCGGCGTCGAGCACTCCGTCGGGGCGCGCTGGCAGGGACTCCCCAGGCCCGCAGAGGACGCGGGCACACAGCCGCCGGAGGCGACGCCGTGACGCGCGTCCGCGACTACGTCTCGCTGGTCAAGTTCAGCCACTCGATCTTCGCGCTGCCCTTCGCCCTGCAGGGCGCGTGGCTCGCTAGCGGCGGCTTGCCCGCGCCGCGCGTGCTGTTCTGGATCGTCGTCTGCGCCGTCGCCGCGCGCACGGCCGCGATGGCCTTCAACCGGTTCGTCGACCGCGACTTCGACGCCGCGAACCCGCGCACGCGCGGCCGCGAGATCCCCGCGGGCGTGCTCACGCCGCGCGCGGTCGCGACCCTCGTCGTGCTCGCGAGCGCCGCGTTCGTCGGCGCGGCCTTCGCTCTCAATCCACTCGCGGGCAAGCTCTCCCTGCCGGTGCTGGCCGTGCTCCTCGGCTACAGCTACGTGAAGCGCTGGAGCTTCCTCGCGCACGGCGCGCTCGGCCTGGCCCTCGCCCTCGCACCGCTCGGCGCCTGGATCGCGGTCCGCGGCGACCTCGCGGGCGACCTCCGTCCCGTGCTGGCGCTCGCGGCCGCGGTGTGGACCTGGGTCGCGGGCTTCGACCTGATCTACTCGTGTCAGGACGCGGAGTTCGACGGCGCGCGGGGACTGCACTCCGTCCCGGCCCGGTTCGGGCTGAGGGCCGCGCTCCGCGCCTCCGCGCTGCTGCACGTCATCACGGTCATGGCCCTCGCCCTCGTCGCGGTCCTCGCGGGGCTCGGCTGGATCTACTGGCTCGCCGTCGCGGGCGCCGCCGTATTGCTCGTGTGGGAGCACGGCCTCGTCGCGCCGGATGATCTCTCGCGCGTCGACGTCGCCTTCTTCACCTTGAACGGATGGGTCGGAGTGGCGCTCTTCCTCGGCCTCGTGCTCGACCTGGGCCTGTTGCACGGAGGGGCTTGATGGCAGCGCGCAAGGCGAAGGAAGCGCACCCCGAGGAGGAGCTGCGCGAGCTCGAAGCCAGCCTGCGGGACGGCACCGAGCCGGCGCACGGCTACGTGATCAAGGGCGAGGAGCGCTACTTCCGCGAGCGGGCGGCGAGGCTCGTGTGCGACGCCGCCACGCGACACGGCTTCGAGCTCTGCAAGCACGACACGAAGGATCCCGAGTTCGTACTCTCGAGGTTGCTCGACGATCTGACGGGCGGAGCGCTGTTCGCGACCGCGCGCTGCATCCTGGTGCAGAACGTGGGCGCGCTCCTCGCCAAGAGCGGCAAGCAGTACGCGCCGGCGTTCATCGCGGCCGCGACCGCGCGACTCGCGAGCGACGAGCCGGGGACGATCGTGCTCACGGCGGAGTCGATTCGCGTGGACAACGCGCTCGTGAAGGCCGTGAAGACCGCGGGCGGGCGCGTCGTCACCTGCCGCAAACTGTGGGAGACGCCGCCGCCCTGGGACCCGGACCCGCGGAAGGCGGAACTCGCCGTGTGGGCGGTCGCGCGGGCGCGGGCGATGAAGGTGGCGATCGCCCCCGACGAGGCGGTCTACGTCGCCGCGGCCACGGGCGGCGACCTCTACGCGCTCGAAGCGCGGCTCGAGACGCTGCGGGACCGCGACGGGCACGGCCTCCGGGAGCTCGTGGCGTGGGAATCGGGGAGCTCGCCCTACGAGATCGCGGAGCACCTGCTCACAGGCGAAGCCGATCGCGCGGTCGCCGGACTCGAGGCGCTCTTCGACGCCGGCTTCCGCGGTCGCGACGGGGCCCGAAGCGTCGATCGGGCAGGGCTGATCGTGATGCTCCTCGGCGCGCTCACGGGCAAGGCGCGCGAAGCGGTGGCTGGCTCGCACGCTCTCGCCGCCGGCGCGACGATGGATCGCGCGGCGTCCGCCGCCGGCGTCCGCGGCGGACCCATGGCGAAGAAGGCCTTCGAGGCCCGAGTCCAGAAGCGCTCGCCAGAGGAGTGGGAGCGCGCGCTCGGCGACCTCGCCGCCCTCGAGCGCCGCTCGCGGACGGGCGCCCGCGTCGACGTGAACGACTTCGTCGTGCTCGCGCTGCGCTGGAGGCGTCGCAAGGACCCGTCCGAGAAGAGGCGCTAGTCTCGGCGAGCCATCGTCGTTCCTGGCGGGGCGCATGGATTCGTATGCGCTGGAGACTCGGGGAGGTGAGCCCCGTCTGCCAAAGGTCGATCGAGACGACCCCTGTGGGTCGTTCGAAGGGGACCCCGCAACACAGCCAGGGGCGGCGAGGGCCGGCGCAACCTTGCAGTTGTCCTCGGACGGGCCCTGAGCGGCAAGGCCGTCGATCTCCTCTCCGCTCCCTGCTCGCCTTCCTTCCCAGCTCTTCCGGTTCGTGAGGCGGGGCGAGGATGAGACACGCCCATGGCCGGAGGGAATCGGGGTTCTAAGATACTCCCCATGCCCACGCCCTCCGCCACCGCCCGCATCGCAGTCCTGCCCGAGGTCGTCCGCAACCAGATCGCGGCGGGGGAGGTGATCGAGCGCCCGGCCTCCGTCGTCAAGGAGCTGCTCGAGAATGCGCTCGACGCGGGGGCGACGCGGATCCAGATCGACCTCGAGGAGGGTGGCGTCAAGCTCGTGCGCATCACCGACGACGGGACGGGCATGGGCGCGGAGGACGTCGCGCTCGCCTTCGTCTCGCACGCGACGAGCAAGCTGTGCGTGCCCGAAGACCTCGAGCACATCGCGAGCCTGGGGTTTCGCGGCGAGGCGCTCGCGTCGATGGGGTCCATCGCGCGCTGCTCCTTGTACTCGCGGCTGCCGGAGCTCGAGCTCGGGTGGCGCATCGAGAACGAGGGCGGGCGCCTGTCGGACGTGCGCGAGGCGGGGGGGCCGAAGGGCACGATCCTCGAGGTGCGCGACATCTTCTTCAACACGCCGGCGCGGAGGCGGTTCCTCAAGCGGACGTCGACCGAGCTCGCGCGCTGCCTCGACATCGTGCAGCGCACGGCCCTCGCGCACTCGGGCGTCGGCTTCGTGGCGACGCACGACGGACGGCGGCTGTTCGAGGTCGAGCCCGACATGGACTTCCGTGCGCGCATCCGCCGCACTTTCGGCGCCGAGCTATCGGAAGCGCTCGTGGAGGTCGACGCTGTCGACGGCGATACGCGGGTCTTCGGGTTCGTCGCCCCGCCGCGATTCTCGCGTCGCGACACGGCCCGGCAGATGTGGTTCCTGAACGGGCGCTCCCTGCGCGACAAGGTGCTCTCGCGCGTGCTGCGCGAGGGCTACCGCGGTTTTCTGGTCGAAGGCCGTCAACCCGTCGTGTTCCTTCAGCTCGCGCTCGACCCCGCCAAGGTCGACGTGAACGTACACCCGTCGAAGTCGGAGGTGCGTTTCCGCGATCAGCGCCGCCTGTTCGGCTTCCTCGTGAACGCCCTGCGCGAGAGCGTGCGCAAGACGGACATGGCGACGCCCGGCGAGTCGATGCTGCACTCGATGTGGCGCCGCGAGGGGGGCGAGGACGTACGCCAGGGTGTCCTGCCGAACCCGGGCCCGCTGCCCGCCGGCGAAGCCGAAGCGGTGGTCGTCCGCGAGGTCCCCGGGCAGCCGTTCGAGATCCCGCGTCCGGCGCCGCCGTCCTCCGGCGCGCACGCGGCCGGGCGCACGGACGGAGTCGCGCCCGGAGCCCGGCTCGCGGATGCGCGTGAAGCGTGGGAAGCGCGCGACGAGCTGCGCGGCCCCTTCCTGCAGGTCGCGCGCACGTACCTCGTGCGCGCCCTGCCGGACGGCTTCGAGATCATCGACCAGCACGCTCTGCACGAGCGCATGACGTTCGAGCTCCTTCGGCGCGACGTGCGCGCGGGCCAGGTGGAGACGCAGCGTTACCTCGTCCCCGAGCTCGTCGAGGTCTCCAAGGCGGATGCGCTACTGCTCTCCGGGCACTTCGAGGCGCTGGGGCGAATCGGCATCGATCTCGCCGTGCTCGGTGCGACGACGATCGCCGTGAGCGGGCTGCCGGCACGGCTGAAGAATCCCGACGCGGAGGGCGTCGTGCGCGACCTCATCGAGATCCTGGCGCGCACCGGCCATCCACCGGATGCGGAGGACGTGATCGAGGAGGTCCTCCACAGCGCAGCGTGCCGGTCGTCGATCATGGCCGGAGACGAGCTCACCGAAGACGAGATCCGCACACTCCTCGAGCGCGCCCGCGAGCTCGAGACGGATCAGACCTGCCCGCACGCGCGGCCGACGCGCGTGCGCTTCAGCCTCGCCGACCTCGAGAAGGCGTTCCACCGCCGGTAGCGTCAGTTCGGAAGGAACGTCTCGGCCGGAAGCTCCGGGTTCAGCCGGCCGCCCTTCTCGAGCCACATGTCCGCGCCGGGTCGCGCCTTGAAGACCCAGGGCGAGCGACGGAGGTCGGGGTTGTAGACGAGCATGTTCAAGGGTACGCGGTAGCCGTCCAGGGTCGTCCACTTCTCGATCGTGACGAGCAGGGTGGATTCGAGCACCATCGCGCCGCTGTCGTCCTCGTGCAGGACGGCCTGCTCGATTGCGCTCGTCTCTCGGTTCGTGCCGAGTAGCGCCACGAAGACGGGGGTCGCGCGTCCGCTCTTCACCGACTGAAAGAGGCGGAAGTCCGGGCTCGCGACCTCGATCCAGTCGAGTCCGCTCGCGCGCTTTCTGGCCTCATCCGTCGGCCACCAGGTCGCCTCCGGGACTCCGCGCTTCGCGAGGCGAACGATCCTGAGTGACTTCGGATTCGTGAGCGCGATGAAGTTGTTCGCGATCGAGATCCACTCGGCAAGCTCGCGTTGCGCTTCGCGAGTGTGGCGGTCCTCGAGCGGTACCCAGCGTCCCTCCAGGAACAGCCAGTCGCCGTCACGGCCGCGCAGCTGGACGCGATCCTTGCCCACCACCTCGCAGCGGATCCAGCCCTCCTTCGCGGAGAAGACGTAGCGCGCCTTGAAATGGTTCTTGCCGTCTGTGCGGCGGTACTCGATGTCGAAGCCGAGGTCGAACGAGTGCACGGGGACGGGCTCGCCCCCGCCCGGCACGAGGGCGGCGCGCAGGACCTTCGCCCACAGGGCGCGCGCCTCGGGCGTCGCGTCCGTGGGGATGCGGCCGGGGGTCGCAGGCTCGCCGTCGCTCGCGAGCAGCGGTGCCGTCGACGTCTGCGTTCCGCGCGGGGGCACGAGCGCGGGCCCGCGCTGCGGCGTGGCGTCCTGTGGCGCCGCCACAGCCTGGGAGAGGGCGAGAAGGACGATGGGGGCGATGCACATGGTTCGGCCTACGGGGAGGAGGGGCCATCGATGGCCCGGAGGACGGTTAGAATCCGCGCTTCGAGGACCGATGGCAACCCATTCCGCGCAGTCCCCCGCGGAGGACGGCGATCCCCTGGATCGCGAGCCTCTGCGCCTCCTCGTCGGGCCGACCGCTTCGGGCAAGACCGCCCTCGCCCTGGCGATCGCTGAGCGCGCGGGGGCCGAGATCCTGTCGCTCGACTCGATGCTCGTCTACCGCGGCATGGACATCGGCACGGCCAAGCCGACGCGGGCAGAGCGCGCGCGCGTCCCGCACCACCTCGTGGACCTCGTCGAGCCCTCGGAGACCTACGACGTCCAGCGCTGGCTCGCGGACGCGCGTCTGGCGCTCGCGGACGTCCGGGCGCGCGGTCGCCGGGCGCTCTTCGTGGGCGGCACCGGTTTCTGGCTCGCTGCGCTGCTGCGCGGTCTGTTCGAGGGCCCGCCCGTGGATCGCGACCTCCGGCGTTCGATCGAGGAGCGCGTGAGGACGCTCGGAAGCGCCGCCGCGCACGCCGAGCTCACGCGGCTCGATCCGGAATCGGGCGGACGCATCCACGCGAACGACACGAAACGCGTCGTCCGAGCGCTCGAGGTTCTCGAGCAGACCGGCCGCCCGCTCTCGGCCTGGCAGCGCGAATGGGGTGGGCCGGCGGGCCCCCGGGAGCGCGCGGCCCGCATCGTCGGGCTCCAATCCGCCGGCGAGCTCCTGAGCGAACGGATCCGGCAGAGGACGGAGGCCATGCTCGACGCCGGGTGGCGGGAAGAGGCGCTCGCTGTGCGCGCTGATCCTGGGTTCGGACCCGGCGCCGCGCAGGCCCTGGGCTATGCGGATGTCCTCGCGTGGGCGGACGGTGAAATAGATCGTGACGCGGCGCGCGACCGGATCACCCAGAAGACCCGGCGCTTCGCCCGCCGGCAGGGCACCTGGTACCGGAAGTTCGCGATCGATTGGCGCAGTGCTCCGGTCGGCACGGCCTCGCCGGAGCTCGGAGGCGAGGTCCTGCGCGCCTTGGCATGGGACGGCCCAGGAATGCGATGAGGCGGACCGGCGCACCGGTCCGCCTCAGGGTCGGTCGCGAATAGGTGGGCCTACTCTCCGAGTTTCGTGACGCGCGCCACGGGTCTCGCCGAACTCGATCCATCCTGCTCCTTGAGCTCCGTGATGGTGGGCACTTCCTCGGGTTCACCACTAGCCGAGTAGCCGGGCCAGTTCGCGTCGAGGAACGAGGCAGTGATCACTGCGATGGGCGAGAAAGTTTGGGCGAGGCCCGCGCCGAATTCGTTCCATCCACCGGGCCCCATCGTGCCGATGAGCGAGTCGACCGGAATCGGGATCCAGTCGAGTGAACCGAACGGTCCCAGCCCCGCGGCCCAGCCGACGAGGCCGAGTATGACCCCCTCGAGGTGCACGTAGGGGATCGGGTCCGGGAGCGGACTCGCGTTCGGGCGCGGCTCGAATTGCGCCTTGTACTCGGGGTGGTTCGGGTTGTCGGGGTTCATGTTCAACAGGTGACGTCGCAACGTCACCTGAAGGTCCATCTTCCGATCCCATTGGAATTCCTGGTACGGCCCGTCCTTGTCGGCGTTGTATCCCAGGAAGTAGCGCTGCATACGCGGCGGCACCGAACTCGCGCTCCAGTGGCGGTTCATGTCGGCCCCGCTCGTCTCGCAGCCAGCGGTGACGGAGACGGCGAGCAGAAGGGCGGTGAGGGACCGGTTCATGGGCACCTGCGCAAAACGCGGGGGAGGGGTGGGGGAGTCAGGGATTCGGAAGCCCCGACGGAGCGAAGATCATCCGCGACATGTGGACTGAAGTCCAGTCCTGGCCGAGAATTGCGCCCGCCAGGAGGCATCGGATGCAGATTGGAACACGCCACGGGGAAACGGTGCGGAGGTCGGAACGGACCGCCTCGCGACACTACCTCCGCCGCCTTCCGGGTAACGCTTCGGGAGGGGGCGACCGCGGATGAATCCCCGCCGTAGACTGGGCCTCCTCGGTGGCTCGTTCGACCCGATCCACCGCGGGCATCTGCACGCGGCGCGCGCGGCCCAGGCGGCCTTCGAGCTCGACCGGGTCGTGTTCGTGCCCGCCGCCCGGCCGCCGCACAAGCCCGACATCGTCCTGGCATCCGGCGCCGACCGGCTCGCGATGGTGGGGCTCGCGATCGCGGGCGAGCCGAGCTGGTCCGCGTGCGGCATCGAGCTCGACCGGCCCGGACCTTCCTACACCGTGGACACGGTACGCGAGCTCCCTGCTGCCGTGGGCGAGGCGGACGACGTCGACATCCACCTGATCATCGGCACCGACAACCTCGCCGGTCTCATGGGCTGGCGCGACGCGCGCGGGTTGCTCGAGCGCGTCCAGCCGATCGTGGTCTTCCGTGCGGGCGAGGCGCGCGGCGCGGACGTGCTGCGCGAGGTCTGCTCCGGGTTGCCGGAGCCGCTCGCACTGAAGCTCGAGCGCGGATACCTGGAGCTTCCGCCCGTGACCGTGAGCGCGTCAGACCTGCGGGCGCGGCTGGCGGCCGGGGCGGATCCGGGCGCGGAAGTTCCAGGGCTCGTGGCGGCCTACATCCGCAGCAGCGGGCTCTATCGCCCGGCATCGTGAGCCTCTCCGATCCGCAATCAGCGCTCATCTCCGCGGCCGTGCTCGCGACGGTGCTGCTCGCGACGCCGGCGTTCGTGTGGGTCGCGCACCGCACGGCCTGGATCGATCGTCGCGCGGGCAGCGAGGCGTTGCGCAAGCCGCGCACGGAACCCGTGCCGCTCGTCGGCGGCGCGGTCCTCCTCGTGGGGCTGCTCGTCGCGAGCGCCCTGGGCGGGGCGCCGCCCGGCCTGCCCTGGCCCGCCCTCGTCGGCGCGCTCCTGCTCGGGCTCGCGGACGATCGCCGGCGGGGCGGGCTCCCGCCGGGCACGAAGCTCCTCGGCCAGTGCGCGGTCGGGCTGCTCCTCGTGCTGGTGCCGGGCTTCGAGGGCGACCTCGCGCAGCGGGCGCTCGGCTGCCTGCTCGCGGTCGTGGCGATGAACGCGATCAACACCTTCGACAACGCCGACGGCGCCGTGGTCGCGCTCGGCCTGCTCGCGTTCGCGCCCGTCGCCGCCGTCCGGTCCGCGCTGCTCGGGTTCCTACCCTTCAACCTGCCCTGGCGGCGGGGCGGCGCGCCGGCCGCCTACCTCGGGGACTCCGGCAGCCACGTCGTGGGCCTGCTCATCGCCTGGCACCCCGCGGCCCGCCTAGCGCTGCTCCTGCCGCTCCTCGACCTCGGCCGCCTCGTCTTCGTGCGCCTGAGTCGCGGGCAGGCGCCATGGGTGGGGGACCGGCGGCACCTGGCCCACCGCCTCGAAGCGGCCGGCCTGCCCCGGCCCGCGGTCGCGCTAGCGCTGGTGCTCGCGGCCCTCCCGCCATTTCTCGGCCGCGGTCGGAGCCTCGCGGGGCTCGACGGCGCCTGGGTGGGCGCCTGCGTGACGGCCGTGATCTTCGCCCTCGCCGTCCGTTGGACACCGGAGCCTGGGACGCCGGAGCCCCCGGGCGGGCCCCGCGCGGGAGGGGCCGATTGAACGCTTGCGCGGGCTCCTCCTTGCCCATCGCGTGGGCGGCGCGGATAATCCTCGCCTCCAAAACCCGGTCGTGTTGCGCGGGGCTGGCCGTGTCTACGCCTGCGCCGCGACCGACTCTGCCCGCCCGGCAGCCGCCCCGGAGTGTTCCTCCACGGGGAGCCCCTTGACGTACCCCCTCACCGCAATCATCTCGGACCTGCACGGGAACATCCCGGCGCTCGAGGTCGCGCTCGCGGATGCCCGCCAACGTGGGGCCGGGCGCTACGTCTGCCTCGGCGACGTCGTGGGCTACGGCGCCAAGCCGCGCGAGTGCCTCGACATCGTGATGAAACTGTGCGTTCCGGACGCCCGCGATCCGGCGACCTCGGGCGGAGCATCGGGCGGTGTCTCGAAGGGCGCGCCCGAGCTCGCAGACGGACTCTGTCTCCAGGGCAATCACGAGTACGCGCTCCTCTACTCGGCCGAGGACTTCAACCCCAAAGCACGGGCCGCGATCGACTGGACGCGCGATGAGCTGAACCGCGATCCGGATCCGGACAAGACGCTCGCCTACTGGGATTTTCTGGACGCGCTCGAGCCGACCCAGTGCGATGAGATCGCCATGTTCGCCCACGGCTCCCCGCGCGATCCCGTGCGGGAGTACATGCTCCCGCGGGACATACGAGATACGGAGAAGATGGAAGCCAACTACGGTTGCATGACGCGCGGCGTCTGTTTCGTGGGCCACAGCCATGTCCCCGCCGTCTACTACGAAGACGGGACGCTCTACCGCCCGCGCAATACCGAGGGACCCTACGACCTCGGCGATCTCGTGCGGAACCGCGCCATCGTGAACGTGGGCTCCGTGGGGCAGCCCCGGGACGGGGACAGTCGCCTCTCCTACGGGCTCTTCGACGGCGCGAACATGACGTTCGTGCGCCTCGAGTACGACATCGAGACCGCGGCGGCGGCCATCCGCGCCGTCCCCGAGCTGCCCGAGTTTCTCGCCGACCGGCTGACGGTAGGCCGGTAGCGGAATTTCCCGTGGAAAAGCGTCTCCCGTTCGCCATCTTCCTCTCGTTCCTGCTCGTCTTCTTCTGGGCGAAGATGAACGCCGAACCGCCGGGCGAGGGCGCTCCGGCGGGCGCGCCGATCGAGGCGTTCGAGCCGGGCGTGCCCGGCGAGTCGCCGGCGCAAGCCGAGCCGCCGCCCGAGCCGACCGAGCCGGTCGTCGAGGCTGAAGAGCGCTGGATCGAGTGGCTCGAAGTGGGCCGGCTCGGGGAGCCCGGTCACTATTGGGCGCGCTTCGACAACCGCGGCGCGCTCCTGCGCGATCTCCGGATCGGGGGCTACTGGGATACCCAGGGCCTCGACGATGAACAGCGCGCGGATCGCGATCACTGGACGTCGCTGCTCTACACGGTCGAGACCGACTCCGGCGAGACGGGCTCGATGCTGCTGCGCACGAACGCGTCGAGCACCGAGCTCACCCTGCGCCCGCTCGAGGAGGCGCTCTGGCAGCACGAGATCATCGAGGAGCACGGCGTCGTGCTCGGGGTGCGTTTCATCTACTCGCCTGGGACGGGGGTGACGTTCGAGAAGGTCATCCGGACCGAGCCCGGTGCGTACCACCTGCGCATCGAGCTCGCGCTGCGCAACGACAATCCCGAGTTCGCGGGCCCGAAGCAGTTCGTGTTCACGCCCGCTGCCTGCGTTCCGCGCGAGACGACGGACCAGTTCTACACGGAGCCCCAGGCCGCCGTCGCCTGGCGCGTGACCGGCGGCGAGGTCGACATGGACAGCGAGGTGCGGCAGGACAGTCCGCGCGAGCTGTCCGGTCCGTTCTCGAGCGGCGCCGGTCCGCTCTCGTGGGCCGGGGTGCACAACAAGTACTTCGCCATCCTTCTGCGGGCCGCGAACGACACCTCCGTCCCCGCATTGAAGGGTGCCTCCTGGCGCCGGCTGCGCGACTTCGGCTGGGCCCGGCGGAACCCCGAGGAGGCCGACAAGGCGTACCAGTGCATCGTCACCGACATCGACCTGCTCCTCCACGTTCCCGAGGTGGGCGCCGAGAGTCGCTACGAGTTCATCGTCTACGCGGGGCCCAAGGACCGCGACCTGCTCGAGGCCGACTACGCGGACCACCGTGTGCTCGTGGAGGACGACCTTGGGTTCTTCGCGGGGATCGCCTCGGTCCTGCTCTATGTCCTCGGCAAATTCCAGGCCCTGACCGGCAACTGGGGCGTGGCGATCATCCTGCTCACACTGTCGGTGCGCCTGCTCCTGTTCCCGGTCAACCGCAAGTCCCAGGTGGCGATGGCGCGCCACCAGACGAAGATGAAGCGCGTCCAGCCGAAGCTGGACGAGGTCAAGCAGAAGTACGCGAAGGACCCGAAGAAGCTGCGCCAGGAACAGGCGCGCGTCATGCAGGAAGAGGGCGCCTTCCCGCCCCTCGGCGGCTGCCTGCCCGTATTCGTCCAGATCCCCGTGTTCTTCGGCTTGTTCCAGGCCCTCCGGACGAGCTTCGACCTGCGCCAGGCGCCGTTCTTCGGATGGGTGAAGGACCTCGCGAAGCCCGATCATATGATGCGGATCGACCTCGACACGCACCTCCCGTTCATCGGCACGATCGAGTGGCTGAACGTCCTGCCTCCGACGATGGTCGTGCTCTGGATCCTGCAGCAGAAGGTCATGCCGAAGCCGACCGACGCGCAGGCGTTGAAGATGCAGAAGATGATGATGTGGATGCCGGTCCTCTTCGGATTCTTCCTCTACAACTACGCGGCGGGCCTCTCGCTCTACATGATCACGCAGTCGATCCTCGGCATCATGGAGCAGACCGTGATCAAGAAGATCTGGCCGATCGACGCCACGGAGAAACCGAAGAAGAAGTCCGGCTTCATGGCGCGCCTCTCCGAGATGCAGGGGCAGGCCCAGAAGATGCAGCAGCAGAAGAAGCAGGCCGGCAGGCGTCCGCAGTCGGCCGGGAAGGCGGCTTCGCGCAAGAAGAAGCGCAAGAGCGGGTGATGGACGGGAGCGCCGCGAGGGCAGCGGCAACCGGGACGACGATCGCCGCCGTCGCCTCGCCGCCGGGTCGCGGCCTGCGCGCCGTCCTACGCCTGTCCGGGCCGGACGCGCGCCGCATCGCGCTCGAGTCGTGCACCGGTGACGACGGGCCGCCGCGTCTCCACGCACGGGGCTTCGAGGAGGTTCGTTTCCACGACGGTCGTGGCGAGCAGCCGGCGCTCCTCTTGTGGATGCCCGGCCCGCGCTCCTTCACACGCGAGGACGTGGTCGAGTTGCACCTGCCCGGCGCGCCGTCGCTCGTCGCGTGCGCGCTCGACCGGGTCCTGGCCCTGGGCGCCGTGCCGGCCCGACCGGGCGAGTTCACGCGTCGCGCGTTCCTCTCCGGGCGCCTCGATCTGACGCGTGCCGAGGGCGTGCTCGCGCTCGTTTCCGCCCGCAGCGACGAGGAGCGACGCGCCGCCACGGCGCTCCTGTTCGGGGGGCTCGACGAGCGCATGCGCGCCCTGCGCGAGACCCTCGACGCCCTGCGCGCCCTCTGCGAGGCGAGCCTCGACTTCGACGAGAGCGAGACGGGCCACGTGCCGATCGATGAGCTGCGCGCGGGGGTACGGAACGTACACGCCGGCCTCTCCGAGGCCCTGGCCTGGGAGGAGCGCCGATTTCCAGCGCCGGGCGAGCCGCGCGTCGTGCTCGCTGGGGCCCCGAACGCGGGCAAGAGCCGGCTCTTCAATCGCCTGACGGGGGGCCGCGCACTCGTCAGCGTCCAGCCCGGGACGACTCGCGATCGGGTCACCGGGACCTGGACGCTCGCGGGGACGCCCTGCCGGCTGGCCGACACGGCGGGCACCGACGCCGCCGCCCGCGGACCGGACGCCGAGGCCCAGGCGCACGCCCGCGCCGAACGCGACGCCGCCGACCTCGAACTGCTCGTGGTCGATGCGGTCGCGCGTGGGGTCGCGGCGCCCGGGCCCGCGGCCTGCGCGCGCATCGTCGTCTGGAACAAGACCGACCTCGCGGCGGCTCGCCCGCGCCCGCCCGCTCCGCTCGCGGAACTGCCGTGGGTCGCCGTCTCCGCCGCGACGGGCGCGGGGCTCGCCTCGCTCGCGGAGGAGGCCGTGCGGGCGCTCGGACTCGGGGGCGGCGGCACGCGGCGCGCGGGGGTCGCCAGGGAGCTCACCGTGCGCCACAAGCACTCGCTGCGGGCAGCGCTGCGGGAGCTTTCCGAATCGCTCGCCGCCTTGGAGGGGGGGCTGTCCCTCGATCTCTTCGCCGAGTCGCTCAGGGCCGCGACGGATCACCTCGACTGCATCACCGGACGCACGACGCCCGAGGAACTGCTCGATCGCATCTTCGCGCAATTCTGTCTCGGCAAGTGAGCCCCCTCCGCCTACCCATATGGGCAGTGGCAGGAGGCCCCCTTCCCCCGTTGACACACAACATCTAGCGTGGTCTTCTCTGCCGGTCCGGCAGCCGATCCATGAAGTGCCCCCGATGCGGTGAAGACGACGATCGCGTCGTCGATTCGCGTACGTCCGCTGACGGCAACGTCATCCGGAGGCGCCGGGAGTGTCTCCAGTGTTTCATGCGCTTCACGACCTACGAACGCATCGAGGAGACGCCGCTACGCGTGATCAAGAAGAGCGGCGAGCGGGTTCGCTTCGATCGCGAGCGGGTGCTCGAGGGCATGATGCGGGCGTGCGAGAAGCTCCCGGTCCCGATGAAAGCGATCGAGGATTCCGCCGCGCGCGTCGAGGCGAAGTGCCAGGGGGACTACGACCGCGAGGTTCCGAGCGCGGTCATCGGCTCCCTCGTCATGGACGAGCTGCGCACCATGAACCAGGTCGCGTACGTGCGTTTCGCCAGCGTGTACCGGGAGTTCAAGGACGTGAACCAGTTCCTGGACGAGCTGAAGCCGCTCCTCGACAAGCGGGAGGCCGAAGCCAAGCTCCAGGCCAAGGCGGACCGTGAGAGCGGGGAGAGCGGCTGATGAGCTCCCGTGAGCCCGATCGCCCGGAGCGGACCCTCGCGCCGCGCCCTGTCCCCGTCCGCCGCGTCCGGAAGCGTGACGGTCGGGAGCTCGAGTACGACGCCACGCGGATCGCCGATGCCGTGTCCCGCGCCCAGTCCGCGGTGAGCGACGACGACCCCCTGTTCGCGTCGGAGGTCGCCGATGTCGTGACGCTCACCCTCGCTGTCCGCCACGGGCGGCTCGAGGGCTGGGATGGCGAGGGCCGACCGCCCGAGCCCTCGGTCCCGGGCATCGAGGAGATCCAGGACCTCGTCGAGCAGGCACTGATCGAGATGGGCCGCGCGCGTGTCGCGAAGGCGTTCATCCTGTATCGCGACCGACGCGCGCGGTCGCGCGAGGCACTGAGCGTCCACGCCGGGATGCCGCGCGCGGACACCGAGTTCAAGGGACCGATCGTGCGCGACTCGAGCGGAGCGTCACCGTGGAGTCGCGGGCGCATCGTCGCCGCGTTGATGGAGGAGGCCGACCTGGCGCAGAACGTGGCCGAAGACGTCGCCGCGCGCGTCGAGCATCGCGTCTTCGACTCGGGCCTCAGGCGCCTGACCACGTCGCTCCTGCGCGAGCTCGTCGACAACGAGCTCTTCTCCATGGGCTTGCGGCACGCGTTGCTCCAGCAGGAACCCGTCAGCCTTCCGCGCCACGACCTCCGTCGCCTGTTCGGCCCGCCGGCGCGGCAGGTTCTCGACGCGAGCATCGACTACCTCCCGGGGAGCTCGGGGAGTGTTTGCGGCGTCGGCGTCCAGAGTGTCGCTGATGTCGCCGGTTGCGTGGCGTCCGAGATCCTCTCCCGATACGCGCTCGAGGACGTATTCGACGAGCGCGTCGCCGACATGCACCGCTCCGGCGACCTCTACTTCGAGGACGTGACACGGCCGCACCTCGTGCTCACGCGTTCGGTTCAGGCGGACTTGCTCCTGCGCCGTGAGGTCTCGGCGCACTCGGCGTTCGAGCTCTTCTCGGAACTCGCTCCGCTCGTGCGCGAGACGGCGTTCGGCCTGGTCCTCGAGGATGCGAGCCGCGTGCTGCACCCGCTATCGCGCGGCCCGCGTGGCAGCGCGCATCTCGCTGACTTCCTTCGCGCCCTGGGCGCCCTGGGGCGGGCGGCGGGTCGCAGCATCGACCTCAGCGACCCCGGCGGGCGTTCGCCCGCGCTCCTCGCCCGGGTGCTGGTGGAGCTCGCCATCCTCTGCACCGAAGGCGCCCCCGCCCCGCGGCTGTTCCTGGCCTGGCAGGAGGTGCTCCCCGCGCTCGACGAGGATCCCGCCGCCCGCGACGCCGCGGAGTCCCTCTTGCGCTCGGGCCGCCTCGTCCCGGTCTGGCACTCGGGCGACGAGCGCTGGGTCGCCCCCGGCTGCCGCCGCCGTGGTCGCGAAAAGGTGGCGCTCGCCTGCGCCGGGGCGGTCGCCGTCAACCTACCGCGAATCGCGCGGCGCGCGGGGCCGTGGCGCGAAGACCTCGCCTACGAGGCACTCGCGGCCATGGTCGAGGCCTCGCTCGACGCCCTCGAGCGCCTGGAGGCCTTCCAACGCGAAGTTCGCGGGGCACACGGCGAGACCCTGCGCGAGCGCCGTGTCTTCGCGCTCACGCCCGTCGGCCTGTGCGAGTGCCTGCGCATCCTCGGTGACGGTGAGTTGTCGCCGGACCTTGGAGCGCGCCTCCTCGGTCTCTTCTCCGAGGCCGCGGGACGCTTCGCCAGCGAGCGCGGGCTGTCCGTCGTCCTCTCTCCGATGTTCGGCGCACGCGCGCGGGCCCGCTTCGCCGCAATCGATGCGAAGCAGCCCCGGGCGTTCCAGGCGCGGCTCTTCGAGGGCCTGCCCGCGCCCGAGGACGAGCGCGAAGCGGTCTACACGTCCGGCTACCTGCTCCCGCGCTCGCTCGGCGCGCCGGGCGAAGCGGAGGCGAAGCTGCTCGCGACCTTGCGGTCCGGCGCGCTCTTCCCATGGTCCCCGCGCGTGAAGCCGGTGCTGTCCTCCGCCGCGCTCGACGACGCCCACCCAGCCATCGCCGCGTGGGAGCGGTTCGCCGAGCTTCGTGCGCCACGACAGGACGCCGCTCCGCACCCGTTCTCCGCGCGCCCCGGATCCCTCTTCGCCGGCCGCTCGTGAGCGCGCTCTACGCACCACGAACCCCCACCCGGATCTGATCCGGAACTCATCTGGAACCCAGACGACACACGATGCGCCTGAAACGAATCGAGCTCTTCGGCTTCAAGTCCTTCGCCGATCGGACGGTCCTCGACTTTGCACAGAACACGTTGACCGGCATCGTCGGTCCGAACGGCTGCGGCAAGAGCAACGTCGTCGACTCCATCCGGTGGGTGCTGGGGGAGACGCGTCCCACGTCGATGCGCGGCGTGGGGATGACGGACGTCATCTTCAAGGGTTCGGCGAGCCGGCCGGCGCTCTCGGTGGCGGAGGTCACGCTCGTACTCGACAACTCCGATGACCTGCTCGAGGGTCGCGGGGCCGAGGTGTCCGTCACGCGGCGTCTGTTCAAGACGGGCGAGGGCGAGTACCTGCTCGATGGGGAGCGCGTGCGCCTGAAGGACGTCCGCGAGATGCTGTTCGACACCGGCCTCGGCAGCCGCGGGTACTCCGTCCTCGAGCAGGGCAAGATCGATGCCGTGCTGTCGGCGAACCCCGTCCAGCGCCGCGCGATCTTCGAGGAAGCGGCCGGCATCAGCCGCTATCGCCAGCGCCGGCACGAGACCGATCTGCGCCTGAAGCGCGTCGAGTCCGACATGACGCGCCTCGACGACGTGGTCGGCGAGCTGCGTACGCGCGTACGCTCCCTCAAGATCCAGGCCGGCCGTGCCGAGCGCTACGTCGAAGCGAGAGCGGAGTGGACCACGCAGAGGGCACGATTCTTCAAGCACAGGCTGTTCACGGTGGATTGCGCGCTCGATGAGGCGGCGCCCGAGGTCCGCGAGCTGGAGGTGCTGCTCGCGGCATTGCGCGAGGATCGCGCTGGATGCGACCGCGACGTGCAGGAGAGTGAAGAGGAGCGCGCGACCGTCGTGGCCGAGCTCGATCGCGTCTCGACGGATGCCGGACGGGTCTCGGGCGAGATCCGCGCGATGGACGAGCGGAAAAGTCAGCTCGCGCTGCGAGTCGCCTCGTGGGAGGCGTCGGCGACCGAGGAGGCTGAACGCGCCGATACCCTGGGCGCGCAGCTCACGGAACGCCAGGGTGAGCTGGAGACGATGCACGCGGAGGCGGATGTGCTGCGGGAGGCGGCGCAGGGCGCCGAGGCCCGCGCGAAGGAGCTCGCCGACCGGCTGCGTGAGCTCAACGCCCGCTACAAGACGGTTCGCGTGGAAGTCCAGGCCCAGAACGATCTCCTGCTCGAGCGACTGCACGAGCGCACGGAGGGCCAGAACCGGGCGCATCACCTCGCGGACTCGCGCTCACCGATGGCCGAGCGGCACGAGCGCGTAGCGGCGCGGCTCGCCGGGCTCGACGGGTCGCTGGCTGAGATCGTCGGCACGGCCGACGCCGCGCGGTCCGGCGTGGGCTCGGCGGAGGGCGCGCTGGAGTCCTGCGAATCGGAGCGCCGGGAACACGTGGCGGGCCTGGCCGTGGTCGATGCGGAGCTCGAGACCGCGAAGCGTGCCAAGGCCGAACGCGAGCTCGACCGCGCGCGGCTGCAGAGCCGGATCGAATCCCTGCTCGACCGCGAGCGCGAGCTCGAAGACCTGGCGGCCGGCGCGCGCTGTGTGCTCGCGGCGGCGGGGAGCGCGGACGGACCGTGCTCGCCCGAATGCCTGCGCGGCCTCGTCGCCGATCACCTCAGGGTCGACACGCGGTTCGCGCGCGCGCTCGACGCGGCCCTCGCTGACCGCGCCGTCGCACTCGTGACGACCGACGCGGCGAGCGCGCGCGGGATCGCCGCCTGGCTCGCCGGGCGTTCCGAAGGTCAGGCGGGCATCGTCGTGCCGGAAGGCCTCGGCCGGACCGAGCTCGCGCAGCTCCCGGAGCTCGGTCCCGGCGCGCTCGGACGGCTGTCCGAGCTCGTCGAGTGCGAGCCCGAGATGCGGGCCGTCGTGGACGCGCTGCTCGGCAGCGTCATCGTCGTCGCCGACCTTGACGTCGCGCTCGCGCTCGTTGCGCAGCACCCGCGCTTCGCGTTCGTGACACCCGAGGGCGAGCTCGTCGATGCGACGGGCATCGTCGGCGGTCACCGCGAAGTGACCCAGGGTGCGATCGGGCGACGCTCGACCGCGGCCGACCTGGAGACCGATGTCCGCGCGGCGGACGCGGCCATCGCCGCGCTCGAGGAGCGCCTGGCCGTACTCGGTCACGACCGCACGGCGGTCGCCGCGCAGGTCGCCGCGGCCGATGAGGCCCGCGAGCAGTGTCGGTCGGCGCTCGCCGAGGCGCGGGCGGAGCTCCACACGTTCGAGGCGCGCCTGGGGGACCTGCGCGCGTCGCGCGACCTCGTCGCGCAGGAGGCCGAGCGGGCCGAGGAGGAACAACAGCACCTCGAGCGGGAGCTCGCGGAGGCGCTCGACCAGCGCACGGAGCGCGAAGCCGCGTTCGAGCGCGAGAACGCGCGTCTCAGTGCCATGGAGGCCGGGCGGCACGGGCTGGAGGAGCAACGTGACTTGCTCGGTCGCGAGGCGAACGAGGCGCAGGTCGAACGGACGGCGCGGAGCGGGGAGCTCGACGCGACGCTCGACCGGATCGAGATTCACCGGCAACGCATGGAGGAAGGCGCCGCGGAGATCGAGCGCTCCGAGACGCGTTCCCGGAACTACACGGAGAACGCGCGACAGGGCGCCGGGGAGTGCGAGGAGATCGCGGTCCATGCCATGGAGCTCCTGGAAGAGCGCGGAACCATCGACGAGCACCTGGAGGAGCTGCGCGCATTCGAGCGCAGCGGTCGCGAGCGCATCGAGGCGGTGCGGCAGAAGGCGGAGGTGGTGCAGACGAAGCTCGACGCCGACAATGACCGCCTGTCCGACCGGAAGCTGCTGGTGCAGCGCCTGGAGCTCGCGCGCGAAGACGTGCTCAAGCGCTCCGAGGAGGACCTCGCGCTCGGCCTGGGTGACCTCCGCGCCGAGTTCGAGCCCGAGCCCGAACTCGCCGAGGAGTCCGCGCTGGAAGCGCTCGATCGGACCGTCTCCGAGCTGAAGGCTCAGCTCGACCGCCTCGGTCCGGTCAACATGGACGCTGTCGAGGAGTTGGAGGAGGTCGGCGGTCGCCTCGAGTTCCTGGAGACCCAGTCCGGCGATCTGGCGAAGGCGCGGAAGACGCTGGCCGAGACGATCCAGCGCATGGACGAGGAGAGTCGGCGCCTGTTCCTCGAGACCTTCGAAGAGGTTCGCGCGAACTTCCAGCGCGTCTTCCGGCAGCTCTTCGGCGGCGGCCGGGCCGATGTCCGACTGGAGGAGGGTGTGGACATCCTCGAGGCCGGCATCGAGATCGTCGCGCGCCCGCCGGGCCGCGAGTTGCTCCCGATCGGTCTCTTGTCCGGCGGTCAGCGCACCATGACCGCTCTGGCACTCCTGTTCGCCGTGTTCGAGGCGCGACCGAGCCCGTTCTGCGTGCTCGACGAAGTGGACGCGGCGCTGGACGACGCAAACATCGAGCGCTTCATCGGCATGCTCGACGGTTTCCGTGCGGACACGCAGTTCATCGTCGTGACGCACAACAAAGGCACGATGGCGGTCTGCGAGGCGCTCTTCGGCATCACGATGGAGGTGAAGGGCGTGTCGCGCTTCGTGATGGTCGAGCTCGACGACGTGGAGGAGTTCGTGCCGGAAGTGAACGGCGGTGCGCGCCAGCGCGAGGAAGCCGCCGCCGCCGGCGCTGCCGCTACGCCCGAGGCCGAGGACGAGGACGAGGAAGCCGGCGAGGACGCCGGCGAGGCCCCAACGTCCTCGGAGAGCATCGACCCCGAGTCAGGAGAGCCCGTCGTGGAGCTCCAGCCGGCACGCGCGGAGGCCGGTTCTGCGCGGGAGCGCGAGGACGGGTCTGACCGCGAGGCGGCGGTCCAGGTCTGATCAGAAGGTGACGGGCTCGAGGTCGTACCCGTTGCAGTCACTGACGGACGTCCCGGTCACGCGGCCTTCGGTCAGCGTTCCGCCGGCGCCCGCCCCCCGCCCGCGACGTCGAGCCCCGCCTCCGCGAGGCGCGTGGCGAGGTCCACGGCGAGGTCGGGCTCGTCGGACCGTTCGAGCGTCGCGAGGATCTCGCGCGCGGAATCCGCCGGGCTCTCGCCCAGGCCGTCCGCCAACTCGGAGCTTTGCGGCGCGGTGGTCACGGCGGCCACGATCGAGTCGGCCGCTTCATGGAGCAACCCGGCAGCGGATTGCAGGCGCGCCGTGCCGGCGAGGGCGAGGCACTGGTAGTGCGCGGCCGAGCCCGTGAAGTCCGGCGCCGCCTCGATCGAACGGGCGAACCACTCGATGCTGCGACCGTAGGCGGCGAGTGCCGATTCGGCTTCGCGGTTGTTCACGCGCTGCTCGGCGCCGACGAGCGTCGCGAGCCCGCGGAACCAATCGATCGCAGGACGTTGAGCCTCGCTCACCAGCGCGAGGGGAGTCTCTTCGTACGCTGCTTCCAGCGCGTCCGAGCCCGCGTCGCGCAGGATCTGGAAGCGCAGGTATGCGTGCATCTCGCCCGAGGTGGGCCAACGCGCGAGGGCGCGGCGCAGGACGCCTGACTGGACGCCGAACGCTCGCAAGGCGCCGAGCATGTCGAGGTAGGCCTTCGCGTGCGCCTCGGTGCCCGCGGGGTGGGCGAGCAGGAGCTCGTACGCTGCGCACGCGTCCGGGACCGTCGCGGGGGGCCACTCTTCGCCGGCGCCGATTGCGGCGTACAGCGTGCTCGTGCGCGCGTTCGCGAGGACCTCCAGCACTCGCGCGGCGAGCGGCGAGCCCGCGTTGCGCACCAGGCGCGGGACAGCGCGCGCGGCCATCTCGGCGGCGGTCTCCGGGTCGGAGAGCATGTGGCTTGCCCATGCGTGGTAGGCGAGCGCTTCCCCGTCTTCGGGCGCGAGGGCGAGCGCTGCCTCGCAGGCGCGAATCGCATCCTCGAAGAAGTAGGCCGGGTTCCGGCCGAGGGCGAGGCTGATGTCCGCCAGGAGCATCCGCGTTGCGGCGAGTTGGACCCACAGGTCGACGTCTTCGGGAGCGGCGTCGGTGGCCCGCTCGAGCCCGTCGAGCGCGTCGGTCACCACGTCCATCCGCGCCTCGGTCAGCGCGTTCGCGAGGACGAGTGGAGCGATGGAGAGCGCGAGTCGCCAGCGCTCGACGTCGACGGTCTCCGAGGGCTCGTAGAGGGTGGAGAAGACCCGGTGGATGAATGCGGCCTCCTTCCGGCGCGCGTCGTCGGACGCCTCTTCGGAGGCACGGCGCGCGGCGACGACGAGGAGTGAGCGTAGCTCGGGGTCGCCGCCGACCTCGGCGAACGCCGGGGGCAAGAGCGCCAACGGCGCGAGCGGGGCGTGCTGGACCATCGTCCACACTCCCTGGCGGCGCACGGCCGCGCTCGGGTCGCGCAGGGCGAGGTGCAGGAGCTCGGCATGTTGCGTCGCGCGGACCGGCGACAGGGCGAGCCCCGCGAGGCGTGCGCGCGTGCGCTCGTCGGCCGTGACGAACCGCCGCTCGAGCTCGTCCCGGTTCGCGGCGTCCGGGCTGGCGAGGAGCTCCGCCTCAGAGAGGGTCGCGGGATCCGGTGGCGCGGCGGCGGCGACGCCGTACTCGCGCAGCTTGTCGTCGACGAGCGCGAGGTCCTGCACGAGGAACACGTCGAACAGGATCTTCCCGTCCGGGCTGACGCCGACGTGGCGCGGCGCGACGCGATTGCTGTTGAAGTAGCGCTCGTAGAGTACGGGCTCGATGTCGATGTGCTCGGAGTTGAGGAGCCGGCCGAACCGTCTGTCCGCGAGGCGGCGGCCCCGGTCGTCCCGCTCGCGCGCGTTGCGGCGGTCGGGGGAAGCCACGACGGGGACGAAGCCGGCCGCGAGCGCGACGAAATCCGGGTCGCGATACCGGCCCCAGGCCAGGGCTTCGCTCGCGTTCTCCCCATCCATGTTCACGCAGACGAGCAAGGGCTTGCCCGTCGCCGCGGCGATTGCGAGGGCGTCGTCGAGCGTGCGTTGCCACGGCATGAGCGGGGGCCGCTCGCGGGCGTCCGCGCCGATGCTCCAACGGTTCCGCCAGGCGGCGCTCGGCAGGCTCGGTCCCATGGGGCCGCGGGCGGCGGAGGCGAGCTCGCCGGCATCGATCAGCCCGTCCCCGTTCGCGTCGAGGCCGCGGTGCAGGGCGTTCAGATCGGAGAGCGTGAGCACACCGTTCGCATCGGCGTCGAGCGCGGCGTCGAGCGTCGCGAGGATCACGGGCACCGTCATCGCGTTCCTGTCCGCGGGCGGCGGCAGCGAAGCGCCGCTCCGTAGCCAGCCCATGACGACGAGCTCCGCGACTGGACCGCCGGAAGCGGGCAGGGCCGCCGCGATGAAGGTCTCGCGCTCCGTCTCCGACACCGCCCCGTCGCCGTCCCCGTCCGCGATTCCGCGCACGATCGTCGCGAGCAGGCCGTACCGGCGCGGGCCGCCGGCGGCCAGGACGAGCTCCAGGTCCGCCGCCGTCGTCACGCCGTCCCCGTCGGGGTCGAGGGCGAGCAGCCGGGCCTCGACCCGCAGCCGGTCGAGCGCGCCGTCCGTGTCCGCTCCGAGCCCCTGCAGGAAAGTGATCCACTCCGCGCCGGACAGCGCGCCATCCCCGTTCGCGTCGGCGGCGCGGGCCAGGCCGACCGCGGGCTGGGAGGCGCTCCCGAAGCCTCCGCCCTGCGGCGTCCCGTGGACTCCCGCGGCGAGTGTTACGGCGACTGCGGCGGCGTGAACGAGTGTGCGCACGGGCGTATTCCTTCCGATCGGGTCCATTAGGGTCGATGGCGCGGGCGTTCAGTGATCCAGGGCAAACTGCTCGAGCCCGTGTAGACCGTGCAGCACGATGCGCCCGATCGCGTCGAGGCTCGCCTTCGAACACTTGTCGATGGTGTCCTCGGCCGTGTGCCAGTAGTCGTTGTTCGGCCCGTAGTCGAAGTCGATCAGGTCGATGCTCGGGATGCCGACCCTCATGAACTCGAGGTGGTCGTCCTTGGCCTCCTGACGCCTCCCGTCCATGTATTTCCCGAGGCCGTTCGCCCGCGCCGCGTCCCTGAAGATGCGCTTGAGGTCAGCATCGGAGTAGATCTCGTCCAGGAGGTGCAGGTCCTTGTCGCCCACGAGATCCAGCAGCACGCAGGCCTTGAAGCGTTCGGCGACGCCGCGCTGCACGAGCTGCTGCGCGTGGTGCCGCGAGCCGTACGTGTGGTCCTTGTCCCCCCAGAAGTCCCGCGTGGCTTCCTCACCGTCGACGAACAGGAAGCGGTAGGTGACGGCGCGCGGTCCCGACATCATCATCGAGCGCGCGAGCTCGAGCAGCACCGCGGTACCGGATGCGCCGTCATTCGCGCCGACGAACTCGAAGTCGAAGAGCTTCGTGTCGAAGTGGCTCACGAGGAGCACGACATCGTCGGATTTCCCCGGCAGGTCGGCGTACACGTTCGCCATCTCGAACTGGCCCTTCGGAGTGTTCGCGGTGAAGGCTTCGCGCTTCACCACGTAGCCGACCTTCGCGAGCTCGGCCTCGATGAACGCCCGCGTGCGCTCGAGCGCTTCGGTCCCAATGGGCCGCGGACCGAACGAGACCAACGTCTCGAGGTCGCGCCAGGCGCGGTCGGCGTCGAAGTGGACCGGCGCCGGGGTGGCGGGGCTCGTGCCGCAGCTTCCGGAGGCACAACCGAGGGCCAGGGTGGCAAACAAGGGCGAGAGCAGCATGTCGCAGCGGGTTTGCGCTCGGGTCATCGAGTCAGGATACGCCGTCAGGGGTGGTCAGAGGGAGTTCGGGCTCGCCAGAAGGGACTGCGCGGAGCTCAGGGACGCAGACCCGGGCCGGGTCACGACGACTTCCAAGTTATGGGCAATGGGCTTAGGAGGTAGGGCGCCTGGCCCTCGTATCCGGGCTCGGGCCCGCATTGCGGGGCCCAGCGGCCGTGTGGCAGCACGGTCTCGTCGCTTGGGGCTCCAGGCATGGGGCGATCGGACCGATCGATAGCAGGCGCCCGTCCCCCGGTTCCCTGCCGGCGGTCCGCTCTCTATCGATAGGTCCGACATCCTCATGAGCGAGACGACTTCCCACCTGTACGACCTGGTCAAGGACAACACCGAACAAGAGCGTTACGCAGCGCTCTTCTGGGAGGGCACGTTTCCGGAGTACCTCGACCGGGTCGCGGAGGACCCGCGGATCGCGCGCAACAGTTGGCAACGGCTGCTCGACATGATCGAGGTGCACGGTTTCGAGGCACCGGAGATTCCGGGCGGACACCGCCGCTGGAAGTTGTTCGACGACCCGCTCGGGCGCGGGCAGGATGCCGTGTACGGGCTCGACGAGCCGCTCAGCCAACTCGTCGACGTCTTCCGCGCGGGCGCGCGCGGGCTCGGACCGGAGCGGCGCATCATTCTGCTTCACGGACCCGTGGGCTCATCGAAGAGCACGATCGTGCGCCTGCTCAAGCAGGGTCTCGAGGAGTACACGAAGCGGGAGGAGGGTGCGGTCTACACGTTCGCGTGGGAGATCGATGGCGAGACCGTGCCCTCACCCATGCATCAGGACCCGCTGCTCCTGATCCCCGAGGAGCAACGGCCCGCAGTCGAGGAGCGCCTGAACAAGAAACTGCGCGCGGAGTACGCGATCCGGATCGAGGGCGAGCTCGACCCTGTCAGCCGCTTCTACTATCAGCTCCTGCTCGAGCGGTACGACGGCGACTGGGGCAAGGTCGTTCAGCACGTCCGCGTGCGGCGCTTTGCATTCTGCGAGAACGACCGCGTCGGGATCGGCACGTTCCAACCCAAGGACGAGAAGAATCAGGACGCCACGGAGCTGACGGGCGACCTGAACTACCGGAAGATCGCACAGTACGGCTCGGACTCCGATCCGCGCGCGTTCAACTTCGACGGCGAGTTCAACATCGCGAACCGCGGGCTGCTGGAGTTCGTCGAGGTGCTGAAGCTGGACGTGGCCTTCCTGTACGACCTGCTGGGGGCGACGCAGGAGCACACGATCAAGCCCAAGAAGTTCCAGCAGACCTCGATCGACGAGGTGATCATCGGCCACACGAACGAGCCCGAGTACCGGAAGCTCCAGAACAACGAGCTGATGGAGGCTTTCCGCGACCGGACGATCAAGATCGACATCCCGTACAACCTGAGGGTGTCGGACGAGGTCGAGATCTACCGCCGCCGCTACGGGACGCGTTCGACACCCGGACGCGGCATGGCGCCGCACACGCTCGAGATCGCCTCGCTCTGGTCCGTCCTGACCCGGCTCGACGACCCGGCACATCCGAACCTCACGCTGCTCCAGAAGTCCCGCCTGTACGACGGGCAGGAGGTCGTGGGCTTCTCGAAGGAGCAGGTCAAGGAGCTGCAGGGCGCGGCGCCGCGCGAAGGGATGGAAGGGATCAGTCCGCGATACGTCCAGGACCGGATCGCCGCTTGCATCGTGTCCGATCGGCGGACGATCAGCCCGAAGTCCGTCCTCGAGTCGATCGAGCAAGGCCTCTCCCATCACTCGATGGTGTCGACCGAGGAGACGCGCAAACGCTTCCTCGAGTTGATTGCCGTTGCCCGCGAGGAGTACGAGGACATCATCAAGCACGAAGTGCAGGTGGCGATCGCCTCGGATCGGGAGGCCATCGACAGGCTGTGCTCGAAGTACCTGGACAACGTGCGCGCCTACACGACGCGTGAGATGGTGATCGACTCGAGCGGCGCGTCGCGGGCTCCGGACGAACGGCTCATGCGGTCAGTCGAGGAGAAGATCGACATCCCGGATTCACGCAAGGACGACTTCCGTCACGAGTTGATGAACTACATCGCCGCGATCCACCTCGAGGGCAAGACCTTCGACTACCGGCAGAACAAGCGCCTCACCCGCGCGCTCGAGCTGAAAATGTTCGACGACCGGCGCGACTCGATTCAGCTCACGAGCCTCGTCTCGTCGGTGATCGATCCGGACACGGACGAGAAGATCGCCGTCATCCGCGATCGGTTGATGCGCCAGTTCGGATACGACGAGCTCTCCGCCAACGAGGTCCTGCACGAAGTGGCCGGGCTCTTCGCGCGCAGCCAACCTTCCCCTGACGACCGCGAAGCCGCGGCCTGAGATTCCAGGGCGACCCCATGGGTTTCCAGATCTACAGGATGGAGCGGGACCGGGCCCGGTTCCGCGACATCGTGCGTGGAAAGCTGCGGAAGGATCTGCGGAAGTACCTCTCGACGAGTGAGCTCCTGGGGCGTCAGGGCAAGCACACGATCTCGATCCCCGTGCCCCAGATCGAGCTTCCGCGCTTTCGCTTCGGCGACAACTCGGGTCAGGGGGTGGGGCAGGGGCCGGGCGAGAAGGGCGACCCCATGGACGGGGAAGGCCGGGACGCCGAGGGTCACGGGACGGCGGGGGACCAGGAAGGGCGGCACATCCTCGAGGTCGAAGTGGAGCTCGCCGAGTTGGCCGAGATGCTGGGCGACGAGCTCGAGCTCCCGAACATCGAGCCGCGGGGCAACAAGCAGATTTCCACCGACGGGGGACGCTACACCGGGCTTCGTACGACGGGTCCGAACTCGCTGCGCCACTTCCGGCGCACGTTTCGGCGCGCCCTGCGCCGGACGATCGCCGCCGGGGAATGGGATCCAGAGCACCCGGTCGTCATCCCGATCCGAGATGACGAACGCTATCGCGCCCGCCGCACGACGCCGCGGCCGGAGTCGTCCGCCGTGATCTTCCACATGATGGACGTGTCGGGGTCGATGGGGCGGGAGCAGAAGGACATCGTCCGGATCAAGGCGTTCTGGATCGACACCTGGCTGCGGAGCCAGTACCAGAACATCGAGGTCGTGTACGTGGTGCACGACGCCGTCGCAAAGATCGTGGACCACGACGCGTTCTTCCACCTGCGCGAGTCGGGCGGAACGAAGATCTCCTCGGCCTACGAGCTGTGCCTGAAGCTGATCATGGAGAAGTATCGCCCGGAGAACTGGAACATCTACCCGTTCCACTACTCCGACGGCGACAACTGGTCGGCGCGGGATACGGAGCGCTGCATCAACCTGCTCTCCGACGAGATTCTGCCGCGCGTCAACCAGTTCTGCTACGGCCAGGTGAAGAGCGCCTACGGCTCGGGACAGTTCAAGAAGGACATCGACGGCGCGCTGTCAGACGACGAGCGCGTCATCACGACGAACGTGAACAGCCGCGAGGAGATCCCCGACTCGATCCGTGCGTTCCTCGGAAAGGGGCGTTGAGCGATGGTGACCACGACATCGTTGCCCCCCGAGCTCGCCGCCCAGGCGCTCTGCATCGAAGGCGAGGCCAAGGCCTCCGGCCTCGACTTCTTCGAGGTCGTCTTCGAGATGCTCGCCGCACGCGACGTGAATGCCGTCGCGGCCTACGGCGGATTTCCGGTGCGCTACTCCTCCTGGCGCTTCGGGATGGACTACGAGCGCCTGCAGAAGGGCTACGAGTACGGTCTGTCGAAGATCTACGAGCTCGTCATCAACAACGACCCCACGTACGCCTACCTCGTGCGTTCGAATTCCGATATGGAGCAGAAGCTCGTGATGGCGCACGTCTTCGGCCACGCGGACTTCTTCAAGCAAAACGTCTGGTTCGGGCCGACCGAGCGCAACATGGTCGATGTGATGTCGCGCCACGCCGGGCGCGTGCGCGACTACGTCGAGGCCTTTGGACAGGATGAGGTGGAGCGGTTCCTCGACGTCGCGCTCTCGCTGGACACGCTCCTGGACCCGTACATGCCGCTCCGCGGCAAGCTGCAGGGCGACCACCCGCCCACCGAGAAGCTGGGGCTCTCCGAGCGGGCGCGGCGATCGTTCGAGGCGGTGATCAGCTCGCCGCTCGACCGAACGGATGCCGCCGCTCCGAAGCCCGCGCGCCTGTTCGCTCCGCCGACGTACGATATCGTGGGCTTCCTCGCGGAGAATGCGCCCATCGAACGCTGGCAGCGCGACGTCCTGCGCATGATCCGGGACGAGGCCTACTACTTTGCGCCGCAGCGCATGACCAAGATCATCAACGAAGGTTGGGCGTCGTTCTGGCATAGTCGCATCCTCACGTCCGGCATCCTCGATGCTTCCGAGATCGTCGAGTTCGCGGACTGCCACTCCGGCGCGACGCTCGCCGCGCCCGGGCAATTGAACCCCTACAAGCTCGGCATCGAGCTGTTCCGCCACGCTGAGCAATCCGGCCAGGACATCTTCCGGTTGCGCCGGATGCACAATGACGTGAGCTTCATCGACGAGGTCGTCGACGAGGAGTTCGCTTCGAGGAATCAGTTGTTCGTGTACCAGCGCAACGCCCGGACGGGCCGGACGGAGGTCGCGGACCGGGACTGGGGCGCGATCAAGGAGAAGCTGCTCTCCGAGCTCTCCTGGGGCGGCCTGCCGCGGATCGAGCTCCAGAGCGCGGACGAGGGCGAGCACGGCGAGCTGCTCCTCGTGCACAAGCACGAGGGCCGCGATCTGAAGCTGGACGAGGCCGGCGAGATGCTGCTCATGGTGGAAAAGGTCTGGGGCCGATCGGTGCACCTCCTCACGGTCGACGACGGACAGGGGCGGCGGCTCACGGCCGAAGGCGGTGAGATCCGCGCCGTCGAGACGAAGACGGCCGAGGAAGCCTGCGCGTAAGTGCCGCCGTTCGCTCCGGACCGCGCCTGACCTGCGGCCATTCCTCTCACTGACCTCCAAGCGCTCACGCGAGTGGCGACTCGGGGAGTCGGCGCTAGTCCGACTCCTCGAGTCGTCGCTCGCGTTCCGCGAGGAACCGGTCGCGATCCCGCGGGTGACGGAAGATGGTCTCATCCGGGACGGGCCGCTCGAAGTAGAGCACGAACGCCGGAGCGACTGCCGCGTGGAGGAAGTCGAGCGTGCGACCATAGTCGGGCAGGCGCTCGCGCGCCCGCGGCGTGAGCGCGCTCTCCTCGCCCGGACGGACGTAGAACTTCAGCGTCTGGCCCGTGGTGAAGAGCAGGTCGTGCTGGACCTGCTTCGGCCGCCCCGCCGTGATGCGGTCGACGATCCGCCCGAGCTCGGCGTGATCCGTGATGTAGTTCTCGGCGATGACGCGTGCAAGCCCCGCCGGCGTGCGTCCCCTGTGCTTCCACGACTCCGGCGCACCCGCAAATTCGCAGCGATCGACGTTGCCGGCGAGGGACAGGAGCAGGAACGTGCCCGCGAGCACCCAGCCGGCCGGCTGGAAGTACTGCTTCCTCCCCGCCAGAGCATCGAAGCCGACCGCGGCCAGGAGGAACAGCCACGGCAAGACCGGCATCGCGTAGCGGAATTGTTGAACGTGGAGTGTCTCGACCCGGAAGTCGCTCACCGCGTACGCCGCGACGTAGGCGATGGGATACGCGGCGAAGACTGCGGTCGGATGCCAGTCGAAGCCTGGCCGGCGCCGCACGAGGGCGGCCGCGGCGCGCGCGATCGAGGCCCGATGATGGATGATCGCGGCCAGGACGAGGAGCAGCAGCACGACGTACATGACCGCGCTCAGGATCGCGTTCGAGATGCCCGCGATCGAAGGCATGTAGAACGATCCTGGCAGGTCGGCTGCGAGGAACGTCTCGATCGAGGTCAGGGCTTCCGAGATCGCCCGGTCGCCCATGAAGTGCTCGGCGAACGACCGTCCGTAGGGCCGCAGGCCGGAAAAGCCATGCTGGAGGTTGTACGCGATCCAGGGCGAGAACCCGACCGCGAAGCCGATCACGCGTGCGAAGAACGCCGCGCGAAGGAAGAACAGCTTGTCCGCGAGCAGCTCGAACAAGAGTAGGACGGCCAGCGCGACGAGGAAGACGTAACCGAAGTACGTCGCGAACCCCGCGGCGATCCCGAGCGCGAGCTGCGCGAGGAATCCCCTGCGGCCGTCGCTGTGGACGCGCAGCCAGAGGAAGAGGACGAAGAGCGTGAGCGCATTGTTCTCGAGGTGCGTGCCCCACGCCGTCGTGGAGACGATCGAGTATCCCGGGGGTGGAATCGCGAGTAGCAGCCCTCCGACCCAGGCGGCGCGCCGGCTCACCCAGCGGTCGAGGACGAGGAACACACTCGCCACGCCGAGCGCTCCGAAGAGGAGCGTCACGAGCCGCAGGACGAAGAGCTTGGCGCCGAACGTCGCGAAGAGGGGCACGGCGAGGACGGATACGACCAGCGAGCCGCCCGAGAAGCCGTTGACCTGGTAGTCCATGAACGGGAGGAGGGGGCCGTCGAGGAACTCCTGGGCCGCTGTGCCCCGCATGAGCTCCTCCTCCATGCCGTGCCCGCCGGCCTGGATGTCCACGGGTGGCGCGAGGATCAGGCACAGCTTCAGACCGGTCGCGATCGCGATGAGGACGAGGAGCGCGCGAAGGGTGTTGGGTGGGCGCTGGGCCGGCCTGACGTCGCGCGCTGAGGCAGTCATCCGGGCATCGTAAGCGTGGCGACGCGCTCGTTCACCCTCCATGCGGTTCCTGTGCCCGCCTGCGCTCGGGCGCCCGTCGGAATGCGTCCCTCTGGTCAAAGGCGTACTCCCGCTCCCCGGGCTGCAGCTTCCGGAAGTAGGGCTTGTACTCCTCTTCGATGTGCTCGAGCAGGTACAGCCGGAGCTCCTCGAGGTCGGCGATCATCCGCACGAACCGCGGCCTGGCATCCTCGAGCGGGCCGACGCTGTGGCGGAGGGTCATGCCCATGCCGAAGAGGAAGAGGTCGTACTCCTCCTCGGAACGGACCTTCCGCGCCCGATCGATCACCACCTGGATGCGGTCCGTGAGATGCTCCGGCGATTCGGCGTAGGTCAGCACCACGAACCGGCCGAGTGCCGAGCGCGAGTATCCGGGCCGCTCGAAGTTCACGCCGTAGTTGCCGGGCTCGACCAGGCCGGCGTCGCCCGTCACGCCGAGGACGAGCAGGAAGCCCGTGCAACCGAGCGCAGTGGTGCGTCCCGAGACGCCCTTGCCCCACAGCGCGTCGAGTGCGACCGCGGCCGCCATGAACAGGAACGGGTACAAGGGGTAGACGTAACGGTAGGTCACGGCGAAACCGACCAGCCCACCGGACGAGAAGTCGCTGAGAGCGTACGCGGCGACGAAGACGAGTACGTAGACGAGCGCGAGCCGCGCCGGTGTGATCGGGGGCGTCTCGCGCCCGGGCCCGCCCGCCGCCTGGGATCGCCGGCGGCCGAACAATCCACCCAGGATCGCGAGCAGGAGCACGATGGAGCCGGCGACGACGCCCTGCCAATACCCGGTCCACGACCCGAGATCGCGGAAGAAGAAGGAGCGCGGGAACGCATCGGTGAGCAAGGCCTTCGCGCGCCGGGCCACGTCCGCGGCGGAGTCCAGGTAGTGTCCGCCCACGGGCGCCCCATAGATCTCGATGCCCGCGAAGTCGTGGGTCGCGTTGTAGACGAGCCAGGGTATGAGCCCCACGGCGTAGCCGGCCAGCACGATGACCCGGTCACGCCGGAAGAGCGCGCGCCGTTCGACGGCGAGGGCGCACACGAGGAGCGTGCCCAGGGTGACGAGGATCACGTACCCGAAATACGTGGCGAAGCCGGCCACGAGGCCGAGCAGGAACGCGGCGCCGGGCCGTGGCCGGTCGCGCTCGGAGGTGAGCAGGAACAGGTACACGCAGATCATCGCGAAGGCGTTGTTCTCGACGTGCGTGCCGAACGCGGTCAGCGACAGGATCGAGTAGCCGGGCGCGGCGACCGCGAACAGCAGGCCGCCGATCCAGGCCGCCCGGCGCCCCGCGAATCGGTGGAGGGCGAGGAACAGGAACGCGACGGCGACCGCGTTGAAGCAGATACCCGTGAGCTTGAGCGTGCCCATCGATGGGCCGAACACCAGGAAGAAGGGGATGGCGGCGTAGGCGACCACCAGGGAGCCGCCGAAGAAGGGCGCGTACTGGTAGTCCTGCACGGGCATGACCGTGCCCTCGATCAGGTCGAGGGCCGTCGTGCCGCGATGCACCTCCTCGCCGATGAACGTCGTGGGCTGCCGGTTCGCGTTGGTGAAGTAGAGATCGGACCGCGGCGCGAGGACGATCGCGAGCTTGATCGACGTCGTTATGAGGAGCAGGACCAGCAAGGCCCGAGCGGGAAAACGTGGCTTTCTGGACATGCGCTCGCGATTGTAGTGTACGGAGCCAACCAGGCGGCGGTGCTGGGGCACCGCGTGACCCGCTCCGCACGATCGGGTAGAAGTGGTGCGGCTCCGCTGGAGCGGGGCCACGCATGGCGATCGTCCACGAGCTCTCCTGGTCCACTTCGCGCGCCGCGACGTTCGCGGATTGCCGGCGCCAGTATTACTACGAGTACTACCTCTCCTGGCGCGGCTGGTCCGTGACGGCGCCTCAGGCCCGCCGGCGGGCCTACCTGCTCAAGAAGATGACCCGCATGCCCATGCTCGCGGGCGACATCGTCCACCGGGCCGTCGCGCGGTGGTTCGACGGGCGGCACCAGGGTCACGTGGGGACGGAGGATGAGCTCGCGCGCTTCGCGATCGATCGGCTGCGCGAGGCGTACAAGGAGTCGCGCGACGGGGGCTGGAAGCGGCGCCCGTCCAAGTCGACGCGCCTCGCCGAGCACCACTACCGCGAGCCGCGCATCGAGGAGGCGACGGGCGCGGCCGCGACCTACGGCAAGGGCTTCGTCGAGCGCATCCGGACGTGCATCCGGGCGTTCTTCGCGGACCCCGAGCTCGAGGGCGTCCGCGAGTCCGAGCCCCGGGACTGGTTGGCGCTGGAGGAGATGGGGACGATCGCGCTCTTCGACACCAAGGTGTTCGCGATCCCCGACTTCGCCCACAGGGACGATGGCGAGGTCCGGATCTGGGACTGGAAGACGGGCTCGCCCTCCCCGAACGACCGCCCCCAGCTCGCCGCGTACGTGCTCTATGCCATGGAGAAGTGGGACGTCGCGCCCGCGGACGTCATCTGCGCGGACGTGTACCTCGCCGGCGGCGGAGTGGCGGAGGAGCGCTTCTCGCGGGGCGACGTCGACGCGACCCTGGGGCGCATCGAGGCGTCGATGGATGCGATGCGCGCCCTCCACTTCGATGCGGACGAAGGCGAGGGCGACCCCGAGCACTTCCCGATGATCCCGGCCGGGAGCCGCGAGGCCCGGCGCTGCGGTTTCTGCAACTTCCGCGAGCTCTGCGAGCGCGCCTGACGGATCACTCCTCCCGCGGCAGGGAGGCTTTGACGAGCCAGAAGCAGATCCCGGAAATGACGAGGATCGTCAGGCCGACCATGAGGGGGCCCGGACTCAGGAACTCCCAGAGCTCGACCTCATTCGCTTTCGGGATCGCGATCAGCACGCCCGCGATCGCTTCACCGGCGATGAGCCCGGAGGCGAGGAGCACGCCGCGCCCGTAGCCCGCATCCTTCGCTGCCTTCGAGCCGGCAGGCCGCGATGCGAGCCAGGCGAGCAAGCCGCCCGCTACGATGGCGGTCGACATCTCGAACGGGAGGTACATGCCGACCGCGACCGGCATGACGTGGAGACGGAAGGCGGACCTCCGCGGCTTGAGGAGGAGTTGGTCGACGACGATGATGGCGAGGCCGATGACGATCCCCGTGGCTATGAGCCCGACAGGCAGTTGGCCGTCCTTGAAGAAGCCATCCATGAGCGATGCGAAGAGCTTGGCCTGGGGCGCTTCGAGCACGTGACCCTTGAGGTTAGGGGGCAGGTGCGCGTCGGTGGTGATGCCGTAGCCGTTGTGCAGGAGTTTCAACACCGGCTGCATGACGAACGCGGCCGTGACGACGCCCAGCACCTCGGCCCACTGCTGGCGGTAGGGCGTGGCGCCGACGAGCGAGCCCGTCTTCAGGTCCTGGCAGACGTCCCCGGAGGTGCAGGTCGCACAGCAGACGACGCCCGCGACCGCGAGCGTGGCGAGGATCGCGAGATCGCCCGAGTAGCCGAACAGGGCGATGAACCCGGAGGTGATCAACACGCTGCAGATGGTCATCCCGGACACGGGGCTGTTCGAGGAGCCCACGAGTCCCACGATGTACGCCGCCACGGCCACGAAGAAGAACGAGCACACGATCATGAGGCCTGTCGCGAGTACGGAGACACCGAAGTTGTCCGTCACGTGGTTGTAGAGCCACAGGACGATCAGCATCGTCGCGGACAAGAGCAGCAGGATCGACTTGCGATCCATGTCCGTCTCGACCCGGGCGGGAGCGCGGTCGCCGTGTACGGACTGCTTGTAGCTGCTGACCGTCTCGCGAATACCCTGCACGATCCCCTTGCGGATCATGATGATCGACCACAGACCGCCGACGATCATCGCGCCGACGCCGAGGAAGCGCAGGTGCGACTTCACGTGCGAGTAGAGCTCGGGGTCCGCGAGCGAGAGCCCATCGTAGCTGGTCCCGATCAGCACGGGCCCCACGAACAGCCACGAGATCGCCCCGCCGGCGAAGACCAGCACCGCGATGTTGATCCCGACGATGTAGCCGACTCCGATGAGTGCCGGGGCGGCCATCAAGGCCGTGTAGAAGCGCGTTCCGCCCAACGTGAACGCGAAGGCGAGCTTGCCCTGGAGCAGGCTGAAGGCGTCGGTGCAGAGTTTGATGAGCGCCGCGATTCCCAGGGCGCCGAACACGAGCTTCATGCCCGAGCCACCCTTCTCGCCGGCCTCGAGCACGCGTGCACAAGCGACGCCCTCGGGATAGATGAGGTCCTTGTCCTCGACGATCATCGGCTTGCGGAGGGGGATCATGAACAGCACCCCCAGCAGGCCCCCGGTGATCGCCACGAGGGTGGTCACCAAGAAGTCGAAGTCGGTCCAGACGCCGGTGATGACGAGCGCGGGAATCGTGAAGATGATCCCCGCGGCGAGGGACTCGCCCGCGGACGCGATCGTCTGGACGATGTTGTTCTCGAGGATCGTCCCACGCCTGAGGACCCCGCGCAGGATCCCCATCGAGATCACCGCCGCGGGGATGGACGCGCTCACCGTCATCCCGACGAAGAGGCCCAGGTAGACGTTGGCGACGCTCATGACCAGGCCGACGAGCACGCCGAGGACGAGCGCGATGACCGTGACCTCGGCCACGGGTGACGTGGAGCTGGGGGTGTCCGTCATGGGCCGGATTCTAGCCCGCAGCCGATCCCGGTTACGACTCCCTGCTCCTCGTCGATGGTTGGAGGCCGGAGGGAGAAACCGGCCCCGGCATGCCCGCCTCGCGATTCCGGCCTCTTGCGGCCGATATACTCCTCCGGCCCGATCATGCCGGCACCGCGCGTCTCCGTCCTGATTCCCACGCTCGACGCCGAGCGCTACCTCGACCGCCTCCTCCCGGCCCTCGAGCGGCAGGTCGTCGAGGGGGGGCACGAGGTGCGCGTGGTCGACTCCGATTCGCGCGACTGCACGCGGCAGCTCTTGCGCGCCGCCGGCATCCCAGTGGCACGGATCGAGCGCGCGCAGTTCCAGCACGGCGCGACGCGCAACCTCCTCGCGCGCCAGGCCCGGGGCGAGTTCCTGGTCTTCCTCTCCCAGGACGCGCTGCCTGCGGACGAGCACTTCCTCGCCGAGCTCGTCGCACAGTTCGCGGACGAGCGCGTCGCCGGCTGCACGAGCCGCATCCTGCCGCACCCGGACGACGACCCGCTCACGGCGCGGACGGTGCTCGACGGGGCCGACGCGCAAGCCGAGCCCGAGGTGCGCGAGCTTCCGGAAGCGGACGCCCTGGCTTCGATGCCGGCGCGCGAGCGCGCCGCGCTCCTGCGCTTCAACAATATTGCGAGCTGCATCCGCAAGTCCGTGCTCGAGGCCCTGCCGTTGCCCGAACTCCCATTCGGCGAGGACTCCGCCTGGGCCGAGCTCGCCCTCGCCGCCGGCCACCGGATCGCGTTCGCTCCGCGCAGCGTCGTTCACCACGCGCACACCTACACGCCCAGCCAGGCCTTCGAGCGCTACCGCGTCGACGCCGCGTTCCAGCGCCGTGTCCACGGCCATCGCGTGCGGCCGAGCCTCGCCTCCGTGCTGCGCGGCGTGGCGAGCGAGCTGCGCCGCGACCTCGCCTTCATCCAGCGCGAGCGGGCCGGCCTGCACCACCTGTTGCGGGCGCCCGGCCTACGGACGGCCCAGGTCCTCGGCCAGTATTTCGGGAGCCGCGGCTGGACCCTCGGCTGGAGCCGCGGATCGGCAACCGGGGCGACGCGCAAGTTCACCTGAGCGGCGGCCGACATAGAAAGGAGGGGTTTCCCATCCGTCTCGCCGCGGGTGTACTGTCAGCCCGCTCGTTTCCCCGACCCGCCCCCGATGCGCCCCATCCGATCCGTTTCCGTCTTGATGCCCACCTGGCAGGGCATCGAGCTCCTGGAGCGCGCCGTCACGGCCCTGGCGGCGCAGGAGACCGACATCGCCTGGGACTTCCGGATCATCGATTCGGGCTCGACCGACGGGACGTGGGAGCTGCTCGCGGGCTGGCGGAAACGGTTTCCAGTGCCCCTCGCCATGGAGCGGATCGAGCAGGTCGAGTTCGACCATGGGGACACGCGCAACCTGCTCGCGGCGCGCTCCACCGGAGACCTGCTCGTATTCCTCACGCAGGACGCGATTCCGGGCTCGCCCGACTGGCTCGCGACGCTGGCGCGGAACTTCACGGACGAGCGCGTCGGCGCGGCCTACTGCCGCAACGTCCCGCGCTCGGACGCCGACGTGCTGACGCGGATCTTCAGCGCGGGCGACCCCGGCTACGCGCTGGAACGCCGGGCAGTGCGCCTGCCCGAGCCCGCCGTCTACGCGGACATGGACCCGGGCGAGCGCCGACTCCTCTACAACTTCAACGACGTCGCTTCGGCCGTGCGCCGCGAGCTGTGGGAGCGACACCCGTTTCCGCGCGCGACCTTCGGGGAGGACGTGCTCATGGCGCGCGCGCTGCTCGAGGCCGGCTTCACCGTCGTCTACGACGCCGCGGCGACGGTCGAGCACAGCCACGACTACGACGCGGCCGAGACCTACGCCCGGTCCTTCGTCGACGGGCGGTTCAACGCGGAGTGGCTCGATCGCACCTGCGTTCGTACGCCGAAGGATGTGAAGGTCCTCACCGCGCGACTCTCCGCCGAAGACGCGGCGGCGATCCGCGCCCTCGGCGCGCTCCCGGAGGCTGAGCGCGCGCTCCTCGTCCACGCGCACGAACTGCGCGCGGCGGCTTTTCTGGGCCTGCACGATGGGGGGCGGAGCAGCCTGCGGCACCCGGCGACGCGGCTGCGCGAGCGGACCGACCTGAGCATTCTCTACGTCGTGCACGGCTTCCCCCCCGAGACCTGGGCGGGCACGGAGGTCTACGCCTTCAACCTCGCCACGGAGATGCAGCGGCGCGGTCACCGCTGCACGGTCCTCACGCGAGTTCCCGCGGACGAGCGCGAGCTGCCCGATTTTCATGTGGAAGAGAGCGAGTTCCAGGGGTTGCGCGTGCTGCGCATGACGCATCGCCTCGCCCATGCGAACCTGCGCGAGAGCTACCACGAGCCGCGCGCCGAGGCGGCGTTCCGCCGCGTGCTGCTGGCCGAGCAGCCGGACGTCGTGCACTTCCAGCACCTCATCCACACCTCGGCCGGCCTCGTTCACGTCGCGCGCGAGCTCGGGCACGCGACGGTGATCACGTGCCACGACTACTGGGCGGTGTGCGCGCGCGTGCAGCTCATCCGACCCGACGGCCGGATCTGCGAGCGGAACATGGGGGCGGGCTGCTACCTGTGCGTCAAGGACGAGCGACTGCCCCTCGTTCCGGTCGCCGAGCGGATCGGCGCCGCGGCGGGCGCCGTGATCGAGGGCTTCGCACGCGAGGTCGCGGAGAGCCCCGTCGCCTCCGCGGTCTGGCGGCGGCGCGCGGCGGAGTACGTGGACCTCGCCGAGCGCCAGGAGTTCGTGCTCTCTGCCTACGCGGCCGCGGACCTCCGGATCAGCCCCAGCCGATTTCTCCGCTCCAAGCTGCTCGAGACCGGCCGATTCTCGCCCCACACGTTCCTCTATTCCGACAACGGGATGCGGACCGACCACATCCACGCGCTGGAGCATGAGCCACCTGCCGACGGCCGAGTGCGCTTCGGCTTCATCGGCTCCCTGGTCTGGTACAAGGGCGGAGATGTGCTCGTGCGCGCGATGCGGCGCCTCGCGGGGACGAAGGCCGTGCTGAACGTGTACGGTGACTTCCAGCCGGACGCGGAACCGCATCACGCGGAGCTCGCCGAACTGGCGGGCGACAACGTCCGGTTCATGGGGCGCTTCGACAACGCCCGGCTCTCCGAGGTGTACGCGGAGGTCGACGTGCTCGTCGTGCCCTCGGTGTGGTACGAGAACTCGCCGATCACCATCCACGAGGCGTTCCTGACCAAGACGCCGATCCTGGCCAGCGACATCGGCGGCATGGTCGAGTTCGTGCGCGACGGAGTGAACGGGCTGCACTTTCGTGTCGGCGACGACGCGGACCTCGCGGCCAAGATGCGCCGTTTCCTGGACGAGCCCGAGCTGCTGGCGCGGCTCGCGACGAGCATGGCACCGGTCAAGACGATCGGGGAAAATGCCCAGGAGATGGAGTTCCGCTACCGCGGGCTCGCGTGTCGAGTCCGGGATGAGGGAGCGGGCGCACTCTTGCTCGACTACGAAGGGCGCGATGCGTCGCAGCGGGAGGGCCCCGTGGAGGAACAGGGCAGCGACATGCTGCTGCTCAGGCCCGGCGGCGCAGCCGTCGAGTACGACCTGGCCGCGGCCGCCGGCATCGAGGTGGACGTGGGGATCGAGATCTTCGCGCTCGCCGCCGAGCCCGAGACCGAGCACGGCGGCCGGGTTCTCGTCGACGGCCGGGAGATCGGGCGCCTGCCGTTGCTGCGTGCCCACGGCGCCGACGAGTTGCACAAGGTGGTCATCGCTACCGAGCTCCCAGCCGGCTCGCGCCGACTTCGGCTCGAGACCGCCGTCCGCGAAGGCGGCCCCGAAGCCAGCCTGCGCGTGAAGCGCGTGACCGTGCGCCGGCGCAAGGACGCGCCGTCCGTAGGCGGACAGGCATGACGCAGCCCCTCGTCTCCGTCATCGTCCCCACCCTCAACGAGGCCGAGAACCTCAGGGGCCTCCTGCCGGCGCTCCAGTCGCAGGACGTCGATTTCGAGTTCGAGGTCATCGTGATCGATTCGGGCTCGACCGACGCGACGCTCGCGGTCTGCGAGGAGTTCGGCGTGCGCGTGCTCGAGATCGAGAAGGGCACCTTCAACCACGGCCGCACGCGGCAGGAGGCGGCGCGGGAGGCGCGTGGGGCGATCCTCGTGTTCACCGTCGGCGACGCTCTGCCCGTGGACGGGTCCTGGCTCGCGCGACTCGTCGCGCCCCTCCGCGAGAACGAGGGGGTCGCGGGGTGCTACGGCGTGCAGCTCGGCCCGGACGAGCCGCTCGTCAACCCGCTCGAGAAGGAGCGCTCGCTCGACGAGGAGATCGCCATGATCGTCGCAGCGGGACCGCACGGGAAGCACGAGCCCGAGACCGGACGGGTCTACAAGAAGCTGGCGGAGGGCCAGCGATTCGAGGACCTGCCTCCGCACGAGCAGCGGCAGCTCGCCTCGTTCGACAACTGCACTTCGTGCACACGGCGCGGTGTCCTCCTGGGACCGCTGCCGTTCGATGCGTCGACGTTCGGCGAAGACTTCCAGTGGGCGGCGAAGGCCCTACAGCACGGCTACACGGTCGTCTTCGAGCCACGCGCACGGGTATTCCACTACCACGACCAGGGCTTCGGCTATTTCTTCAAGCGCATGTGGCTCGACCAGAAGGTCGTGCGCGAGGTGTTCGGACTCCCGGGACACCGCTCGCTCGCCGAGGTCGCCGGTAGCTGGTGCAAGGAGGTGGGGAACTCCTGGTCCCTGCTCAAGATCACTTCGGGCTTGAGCCGAATGGCGAGGATGAAGTGGTTCGCGTACAACCTGAAGCTCATCACGGCGAACCGGCTTGCGCGGTACCTGACCGAAGCGGAGGGCCGCCCCCACCCGATGGGTTGGATCGCCGACGCGGTCGAACGCCGGCTCGGGCAACACGCCACGATCCGGAGGCCGGGTTGATTGGGCTCCGGAACCGGTTGCGGGTCTCCGGGACCTATGCCAAACTCCCGCCTCGAAGACGTGTAGCGGTCCCCGCGACGCGCTCCGAATCCTCCTGAGCGGCTCTCGCCGAGCCATCGCCTTCCACGAACCGTTGAAAGTCATCGACGTCAAGACGCTCGCCATCGAGGCGGTCAAGGTCATCCGCTTCGGTCGCTTCAGCGACCACCGCGGCTATTTCACCGAGCACTTCCGGCGGAGCGACTTTCACAGCCACCCGGACCTCGAGTTCCTCCACGGTCTCGAGTTCGTCCAGGCCAACGAGAGCTACTCGCGCGCGGGCACGATCCGCGGCCTGCACTTCCAGTGGAACCCGCACATGGGCAAGCTCCTCCGGACGCTCTCCGGCCGGATGGTCGACATGTTCCTCGACGTCCGCAAGGGCTCGCCGACGTACGGCAAGATCGCCTGCTACGACATGCCCGCGGACTACGAGGCCGACCACCAGGAGTGGATCTGGGTGCCGCCGGGCTTCGCGCACGGCAACTTCTTCACCGTCGACTCGGCCATCGAGTACTTCTGCTCGGGGGAGTACAGCCCGGGTTGCGAGGGCGGCGTCTCGCCGTTTGCACCGGACATCGACTGGAGCGCGTGCGACCCGGAGCTGCGCGCGGAGTTCGAAGCCCTGGTCGCCGGGGATCCGCTCGTCACCGAGAAGGACCGCGAAGGCTTCACGCTCGAGGCGTGGGGCGCGGACGAACGCTCGCAGAACTTCGTCTTCGGAGACCTGTGAGCCTTGAGGACCACCGACCTTGACGAATAGAGACCGGATCCTGTTCACCGGCGGCAGCGGCCTCCTGGGCACCGAGCTGAAGCCGCTCTTCCCCGAGTCCATGTTCCCGACGTCCGCCGAGTTCGACGTCACCGACCGGGACCAGATCACGGCGTACGCGGAGGCGCATCCTTTCGAGCTCCTCGTGCACGCTGCGGCATTCACGTCGCCGCCGAAGATCGACGCGGACCCCACGCGGGCGATCGATGCCAACATCATCGGGACGGCGAACATCGTCAAGCTGTGCCTGGCGGTGGGCGCGCGGTTGATCTACCTCAGCACGGACTACGTCTTCCGCGGCGACGAGGGCAACTACTCGGAGGAGGACGCCCTCCACCCCGTGAACAGGTACGCCTGGTCGAAGCTCGGCGGCGAGTGCGCCGTACGCATGCTCGAGGACTCGCTCATCGTCCGCACGACGTTCGGTCCGAACGAGTTTCCGTACCCCAAGGCGTTCGTCGACCAGTGGACGAGCCGGGAGAGCGTGTCCGCCATCGCGCGGAAGGTCGCGGCGCTCATCGGACTGAGCGAGGCCAAGGGCGTCGTGCACGTCGGCGGCGAGCGGCGATCCGTATTCGCTTTCGCGAAGAGCCTGGACGAGTCGAAGGAGATCGGGGAACTCTCGATCCACGACGTCGGATTCAGCGTTCCCGCGGACACTTCCCTGAGCTGCGAGAGGTACGAACGCCTCATCGATCGCGGCGAACGAGATTCCTGACATGAAGATCCTGATCGCAGGCGGAGCGGGCTACGTGGGCTCCGCGTTGATTCCGGTACTGCTCGAGCATGGCTACGAAGTCGACGTCGTCGACCTCCTCTGGTTCGGCAACAACCTCCCGCCCGAGGTGAAGGTCATCCAGAAGGACCTGTTCGAGTGCACGCGCGAGGACATGGAAGGCTACGAGCAGGTCGTTTTCCTCGCCGGCCTCTCGAACGACCCGATGGCCGAGTTCGATCCCTCCACGAACTTCATCTCCAACGCGGCGCTGCCGTCCTACCTCGCTTTCATCGCGAAGCAAGCCGGCGTGCGGCGCTACATCTACGCGTCGTCCTGCTCGGTGTACGGCTACACGGTCAACGAGCTGTACGACGAGGAGAGCCCCGTCACCTGCGGGTACCCGTATGGGATCTCCAAGCTTCAGGGGGAACGCGGCGTGCTGCAACTCCAGGGCGATGACTTCTCGACGATCGCGCTACGCAAGGGGACCATCTGCGGCTACAGCCCGCGCATGCGGATGGACCTCATCGTGAACACGATGTACAAGTTCGCGATGACCCAGCGGCAGGTCACGGTGAACAACCCGTCGATCTGGCGCCCGCTGCTCGACATGCGCGACGCCTGCACCGGTTACCTGCGCGCCATCCAGGCCGACTACGCCCTGAGCGGTGTCTTCAACCTGATGTCCGAGAACTACACGGTCGGCCAGGTCGGTGACATGGTGAAGTCGGAGGTCGAGCGCCTCTCGGGCGAAAAGGTGGCGATTCACCTCAAGCACATCGAGGACTTCCGCAACTACAAGGTCACCTGCGAGAAGGCGAAGACCTACCTCGGATTCCAGGCCAGCCACACCGTCGAGGATATCGTCGCGGACGTCTACGAGCATCGCGACGCCTATCCCGACCTCGAGGATGACAGCCTCTACAACATTCGGGTGTTCGAGAACATGGCCGCCACGGGCGGCTCATTCGGAGCCAGAGTGCGCGCGTGAAACTCTCGGTCGTGATGCCCGTGTACAACGAGGAGTCGACCCTCGAACAGATCGTCACAGCCGTGCTCGACACGCCGTGGGAGAAGGAGCTGATCCTCGTCGATGACGGCTCGACCGACCGCTCGCGCGAGATCATGACCGAGTTGGCGGAGAAGCACCCGGAGGTCCGGTGCTTCTACCACGAACAGAACCTGGGCAAGGGCGGCGCGCTCTCCACGGGCTTCAAGGAGGTGCAGGGCGACGTCGTCATCATCCAGGACGCCGACCTCGAGTACGACCCGAAGGACTACGGCGCGCTCCTGCGTCCGATCGAGGAGGGTAAGGCCGACGTGGTCTACGGCTCGCGCTTTCGCGGCGGCGCGTACGCCCGCGTGCACCTCTTCTGGCACATGGTGGGGAACCGGCTGCTGACGCTGCTCAGCAACATGTTCACCAACCTGAACCTCACGGACATGGAGACCTGCTACAAGGTCTTCAAGGTCGACATCGCGAAGAAGCTGGACATCCAGTCCCGGACCTTCGCCGTCGAGCCCGAGATGACGGCCAAGATCGCCAAGATGCGAGTGCGCATCTACGAAGTGCCGATCTCCTACGCCGGTCGCGACTACGATGAAGGCAAGAAGATCGGGTTGAAGGACGGCTTCATCGCAGTGTGGGCGATCGTGAAGTGGCGGTTCGCGAGCTGACCGTCCTCGCTTCGCACCCTCGCGTAGCTCCCCTGCTCTGAGCGCCCGACCACTGCTGCCACTTCCCACGACCTCAGTTTCGCCGTGCATCATGCGCCTCCGGGGGGGCGCGGGCGAGTCGCCATGAGCCAGCCTTGGCCCGGTGTTCCCTTTGGGGCAGGGGTGTTGTGCTTAGAGGCGCCGGTTCGCATGGCCTCGGAGACCGTGGTGATCAGCCCCGCGGGGACGGCCAATGTGTCGCCCGGGCCCTTGGACTCTGTTGATTCGAGTACTTGGATTCCGGGATCGACCTGGAGTTTCCAGTGGCTCTACCGTGACTCGGGGAGTGCGCCCGTTCCCCTTGCAACCACGGCAAACGCCTACAGAATTACCTTTCAGTGACATGACCGCGTCCGTGCGGAGCAGCGGATCTAGCCGCTCGTCAACAACCCCTCCGCCACCAACCAATCCGCCACCGCTGTTGCGAAGATCCGGTTCGCCTCGGGGTTGCCGTGGAAGTCGTGGGGCGAATTGCGCAGCGAATCCACATCCGACGCGAGGAAGGCGGGCTCCGCATCGAGCACGCGGATCCCCTCCTCCACGCAGAACGCCTTCACCACTTCGAAACACTCGTAGCTCGTCAGGTGCTCGCCGGAGCGCACGAGGAACGGGTAGAGTGCGAGCCCGTAGCCGATCCCGCGTCCCGCGAGCTCGTCGCGCGTACTACGCAGTGCCGACTGGACGCGAAGCCACTCCGCTCTCGGTTCTCGGTAGAACTCGGAGTGGAGGTCCGAGAAGATCGCGAGCCCGTGGCGCCGCCAGACGCCGTCGAGCACGAGATCCGCGAGCCGCGACGCGTCACGAAGCCGGCGCACCAGGCCGTCGCGCGAGGGATGGCTCAGGCGGATGATCCAGTCGCGCCTGACCGGCTCGCGGGGGAGGTCTTGCGCCCTGGCGTCGTTCACGAAGAACTGCATCACGACGAGATCCGGCGAGAAATCGAGGACCTTGTCGCGCAGCCAGATGTACTCCTGCATCGTGTCGTAGTTCTCGACGCCGCAGTTGATCACCTCGATGTTGCGGTCCGGGAATCGTGCGCCGAGGATCGCCGACAGCTCCGCCGGCCAGGTATCGCACGCCGCCACGCCGTGCCCGAAGGTGTGCGAGTCGCCCACGCAGGCGATTCGGAAGGTCTCCGCCGGCTTCTTGCGCGATACCGTGGGGCCGCGGAAGCCCTGCGAGTTGACCGCCATCCACACGACGCGCGCTCGCTCGCCCGGCGCATCGCGGTAGAGGATCCGCTGCGATCCGCCCGGCCTGTTCTCGAACCTCTGGATCGGGTCGGAGGACGGTTGGAAGAGGTTCCCCCGCGCCTCGGGATGCGGTGGGGGGGCGAGGCCAAGCAGGCGCACCCCGAACTCGCAGCCGCAGAGGCCGACGACGAATGCGGCGAGTGTGACGCCCAGCTTGTAGAGGAGGCCACGCGGACGCCGCGGGGGCTCGTCGGGGTCCGGGCTGGGCAGGGAAGATACCTCGCCGGTGTTTCCCAGCATGGATCGGGGCTCCGTGGCTAATCAGAACACGGTGTACACGAACGGTGCGACCAAGGGCACGGCTTGCAAGAAGATGAACAGGATCGCGGCGGGTAGGAGGAGGGCGGCGACGGGCACGAGCCACCAGTAGGGTCCGCGCCAGAGTCCCCCGATGAGCTCGCTGGAAGTGCCGAATCCTGCCCTGATTGCGGAGATCATGCGCATGCTAGGCTCGACCTGAGTGCGAGAGCCCGATTCTACTCCAGAGGCGCGTACATGGGGCGCATAGGGCTCGAACACCCGTTTTGTCCACGATGCTTCGCATCGATCGGCCAGGCCGCGGCCTGCCCGTCATGCGCCCTCCCTTTCGACCGCTCTGGGGCCCTGCTCGACGTCCTCGGCAGCCGCGCTCGCGAGCGCCGTGCCGAAGAGGTCGAGCGCTTCTACACGAAGAGTCCGTTCCCGGGCTACGCGCCGGGCGACGATGGCGCGAGCCTGCTGGACCGCTCGCGGCGCGCCCCGTTCCTCGTGGCGCTCGATGCGGCGATCGCGCCGGACGCCCGCGTTCTCGACCTCGGCTGCGGGACAGCCCAGGTCCCGGCCTTCCTCGCCCTCGCCGCGTCGCACCGCACGGTGGTCGGGATCGACGGTTGCCGGGAGTCCCTCGCGCACGCCGAGGAATTCCGGGCCCGGGCAGTCGTCGACAACCTGCAGCTCGTGCGCGCCGACCTGTTCGACCTGCCCGTCGAGCCGAGGAGTTTCCAGGTAGTGATCTCACGCGGCGTCGTGCATCACACGCCCGACCCCGACGACGCCATCGCGAAGGTCGCGGAGTGCGTCGCCCCGGGGGGGGTCCTCGTCCTAGGTTGGTACGAGACTGCGGGGCGGCTCTTTCACTGTGCGCGCCGCGCTCTGGGAAGACTCCGCGGCCAGCCCATCCGCGCGCTCGATCCCCTGTTGCGGCGCCGCGACATGGACGACGAGAAAAAGCGCATCTGGATCGAGGACCAGTATCTCCACCCGCTCGAGCACATCCTCCCGCTGCCGCACGTCCTCCCGCTGCTCGATAGCTTGGGTCTCCACTGGATACGCAGCATCCCGCCCGCTACACGCGGCGAGGGTCTGTTCGATCCCACACCGCGTCCGAGCGCGATGGGAATTCGCCGGCTCCAGCTCGCGTGGGCGCTGCGCGGTCTCAATGACCCGGACGCCGGGCTCGTCTGCGTCGTGGCGCGACGTGCCTAGGAACGCTCGTAAGTGCGGTCCTCGACGACGAGGCCGTCGAGCCGGCTGCGGTGGAACGCGTCCACCGCGTCCGCCTCGGACCGCACCAGGGTCGCGCCGTGCAGGCGGAAGCTTGCGTGGAGGAGCAGCGGCGCGCCGGTACGCTCACCCACG
>SMVQ01000065.1 GCA_004357655.1 Planctomycetota bacterium | reverse complement strand
GAGTCTCACCATGGTCTGCCTGGGCGTCAGCGCTCCCGTTCCCCAATCAGAGTCCGCACGGCGGCGGACAGCTCGCGGCCTTCGAGACCGATGAAGCGGACGACTCCCGCGCCGTCGAGCACGAACACCTGCGGCCAGTCACGCACGCGCCAGGCTTTGGCGGCCGCGCCCGCGGACGAGCCCTCGAAGGCGATCGTCCAGAGCAGATCCTCTGCCTCGATGAGCCGGCGGAATGCCTGGCGATCCTCGTCCGCGCTGATGCCGAGGAGCATGAAGTCCTCGTCCCAGAATTCCTGCGCGAGGTCACGGAAGGCGACCAGCGACCCGCGCGACTCCGGCTCCAGGAACCGGCTGAAGTGCGCGACGACGATGCGCTGCCTGAAGTCGCCGAGACGGATTTCGTTCCCGAAGACGTCGGCCGACACGAAGTCGGGTGCCGTCTTCCCGACGGCGACGTGATCGAGGCGCCAGAGCTCGTCCCCGGCATCGCGCGCGAGCTCCGTATCGGGTTGAAGTCGCTGGATCCGCTCGTAGAGCTCCCGGGCCCGTCCGATGGCGTCCTCATCGGTCACGTCGTGCACCGAGAGCAGGCGGGCTTGCGCGTACCATGCCGCCCGCCGTGCGGCGTCGTCCCGAGCGGCCAGCTCGAACTGGCGACTGAGCGCGAGCGCCTCTTCGCGCCCGAGCCCCCGCGCCGCCTCGCGGACGAGCAGCTCGACGAGGTTCGCGGTGACGAGCCTCCCATCCGTCGCCAGCCCATCGATCAGTCGGAGGTACAGCTCGCGCCGCGCGGAACGCTCCGCCTCCGCGAGCGGTGCGCCCGCATCGAGCCCACCATTTCCGCCCGTCCGCTGCAGGCACCAGACCGTCGCCGGCATGGAACCCGACCGCGACAGATCCGCGAAGCGCTGATGGAAGGCGGCGTCGGGGCTCGGGGGCCGGGTGCGCCCCGCGCGCCGTGCCTCGCGGAGCTGCGAGCGCCAGGCGGCGACCGCGGCGCGGTGTTCGGCCCGCAGGACATCGCAGGCCGCGTCGCGCGCTCGCGGACCATCGGCCCCTGCGGCCGGGCGTGGCGTTGCCGGCGCGCTCCCCGAGGCTCGGTCCCCACGCCCCTGGGGCAGGGCGAGGGCGGCCAACCAGACCACGAGAGCGATGCCGATGAGCCACCTCATGGAGGACTCCCAACCATCATGTGCAGGATCTCCGCGGGTTTCGGAAGACGCGCCGTGGATCCCAGGGGATGTTGACCACGCCACTCGATTTCGCGCGCCGAAATCAACTTGAACACCACAATCGTAGGATCTCGGGCCCGATTTCGGAAGGGGAGCCAGGACCGTTCCGGGTAGGGCATTCCGCCGGGTTGATTGCGGAGAACCCGACGGTAGGCCCACCCGCCACAGAGTCTACGGCCAGAAACCCCGCTCACGATGCCGTCCGCGTGGGAATGGCGAGCCGCACCTCTTGGGGCTCTCGCTAGGGGTCGCGGAGTCGAGCGGTACACAAAGCGGTACACCCCTCAGTCCCCTGGCGGGCGAGGGGGGTGGCGCTGTGAACGAGCCCATCGACGACACGGTAGACCCCGATGAGGTTGCCTGGTGTCTCTGCTACGAGCTGGGCTGCCGGATACTCGGCCACCCGGCGAACGACGCGGCGGACGGGGCTCAGGTTGGGTTCACCAAATGAGCCTCTCCCGCCTTCGCCCATCAATACCATCCGTCTCTCTCACGACGCTCTCCCTGCGAGCAAGTCCCGCCGTGGTACTCGTCTCACGTTGGCCCCGCTTTCCAATGTGACTCCTACCCCTTCGCGCTCTCCCTGTGGGTGGTCGTTCGGGTGCGCGGGGATCCGGCCTACTCGGCGGAGCCGTTCGTACCGGCGGTGAGGCCAACCTTCTCCGCTTCAAAGAAGACCTCAATCACAGACAGGCCGAGTCGATCGCAGAGCGTTTCGATCGCAAGGAACGGCACAGGGCCGTGTTTGAGGACCATTGGGCCGTAGCCCTCGGCGCCATTCGTGAACCAGTAGTCATCGAGAGGCCCCGGAGCATCCCATGTGATGCCAAGACTCCTGAGCGCCTCCAAGATGCAAACGGCAAGCGAAATCTGACCCACTTGGTACGCGAAAGCTGACCCACCCCGTGCCGGTCTACAGGTCATACGGGGGGGGTCGAGGGGGGTACCGGGACAAACCGCCGCGCCTGGGGCTACCTCGTCCCAGACGCCTGACGGCCCCGCTCTCTCACCGCGAGCACCCCAGGAACCGCATCGGCTCCCAAACCGGCATCGCCACGACGAGCCCGCACCTCACCCACTCGTCCCGGTTCCGCCGGACGAGCTGCTCCAGGGCGGCGAGCTCGGCCAGATCGCGTGGAGATTCGGCGGGGTCGGGGACTTCGGGTGGCAACCGTCTCCTCGCGACCATGACCGCGCGACTCGTCCAGCGCCTGATCGAGCGCCAGCAGGAGGACTTCGAGCCGGCCATCGACCCCGTCGAGGCGCACGGCTACCGGCACGCTTCGAGCCGGCTCGATGGGCACTCGAGGAGTCCGAGACTGTTCGAGCGGCACCTGCGCGATGACCCGTCGCGCGAACGAAGCGCGGGCCCGACGCCTCGGGGGAGGCGCCGGGCCCGCTGACATGGAATCAGGCTTCGATCAGGGGCTGTAGAGGACGTCGAGGCCGTCCGAGAAGTTGGCGTTCCCACCTCCCCCCATGGGGTCGCGGTTCCACCGCTGGTAGAAGTAGCTCGACCCGGACATGGCATTCAGGCCGCCCGCCGCCGCGCTGGCGAGGTCGACCGCTTCAGCGACCACGCCGCCCGAGGGGGACGTGACACTCAGGAAGCGCTGCAGGCCATTCGGGTCGATGCACAGGAAACCGTTGAAGAACGGGATCTGAGCCGGGCTCGGCCCGGCGATGAAGATGCCCGGCTGCTGCGGGAGGTTGTCGGCCGAGATGACCAGATCGTTGGCAGCGATGCTGGCGGATCCGGTCGCCGAGATGGTCGACGCGGCGCCCGTCGAGTTCACCGTCGAGGTGCAGTAGTTCGTTCCGGGGCCGCCAGCGCAAGGCGTGCCGGCACCCTCACCGGAGATCACGAACATGTAGGTGTTGCAGTCCGTGTTGGTGTCTCCGCCCCAGAGCTCGGTCCGGATCACGGCATCGATCGTGCACGTGCCTGTGTTCGTGTAGATGATCTGCTCGTCGCTGTCGGGCGAGATGCTCTGGCCGAGCAGGTTCCCGCCACATGCGTCCCACAGGAAGACGTCGATGTCGCCCGAGGCACCCACGAAGAACCAGTCGAGTTGGATCGTCGCGCCCTCCGCGATCTGTACCGTGTAGTAGTCTGGATCCGTCTTCGAGACGAAGAGCCCGGGGTACGAGCCGTCGACCATGGGGACGGCGGTGCCGCAGGTGTCGTTCTCCTCGAGACCGTCGTCCGGAGCGACCAGGCACGGCTCCTGGGTAATATCGAACGTACCCGATCCCGACGTGCCGACCTGTCTGGAACCGACCCGGATCAGGTAGTGCTGGCCCGCGAGACCCAGGAAGGACAACTGTGACTGGCTCGAGACGCAGGCGTTCACATTGCACTCGATCAGAGGAAAGTTGACGCAGTCGAGGCCGTCGTAGACCGCCAAGCGCGTATCCAGGGTCGTCCCGCCGCAGAGCGAGACCTTGTAGCCATCGGTCAGCGGGGCGGTGAAGTCGAACCAGACGTCCCTGCGCACGGGGTTCCCGTTGCAGTCGTGCGGCCCGTCGGTGTTGGCCGCTGTGTTGTCGAATGCGTACGTGCCGAAGCCCACGATGGGCTGTGCCGAGGCACAGTCGTTCGCACCTTGCGCGAACACGCTACCGGAGCACAGCACGGCAGCCGCCAGGTAGACGAGGGATCGAGTCCTCTTCATGGTGAGACCAGTCTGCTTGGGATTGAGAAGGAAGGAGCGTCCGATCTCGGTCTCGCGGCCCTTTGGAGCCGACGGCCGAAACGGTGGGCCGTCTCTCGGACACCCCGCGTCGCGCAGATCCGGGCGCAGGACGAGAGGTGCCCTGAGCAGGTCGAGAACAGCTCGATGATTCTTCCACAAATCGCCCGGGGTGGGCCCCAAAAACTACCGCAGAGCGCCCGGAACCAGGCCCCGGAAGGATCGACGCCGCGGGCCCGGCTACGCGAGCGAGGCGCCGGGTCCGCCCGCATGGTCGCGGGTCTCGATCGAGGGCGGGGGAGCACGCCGAGGCCGTCCGGAGAGCCGGCGTGCCTCGTATCTACCGCCTACCGCCGGTCGCGTTGGCGCGGTCGACCGCTTCCGTGATCACGCGGTCCGGTGATGTGGCCCCCAGACAGTCGCTGGCGCCGCCCCCGAGGGTCGCCCCGGGACACCATCCCGGTCCTGGGTGGAGCCTCCGGGGGAGAGCGCGGGAACCGATCCGTGGATCGCACGGTCCTCCGGGGAGCCCGCCATCGCAGGCGCTACGCGCTCAGACGCTTTTGCAGCTCGAGGTTCGCCTCGAAGATCTTGCGGACGAGCTCGCGCTTCGCCTCCGCGTTCGCGTCGTCGCTCGAGAGCCCCTGCACCTCGGAGTAGATCGACGCGATCCCGTCGTCCCCCTGCTTCAGCTGGCGAACACGCGCGAGCTCCTCCTCGGTGAGGTCGAGCGTCGACGAGAGCTTGGAGAGCCGCCGGTGCAGGATATCGATCTCGCGCCTGTACGATTCCTCCTTCGTAAGTAGCTCGTGCTGCGACTGCTCCCGCGCCTCCTCGATGGCCTGTTCGATCATCTCCTCGGACATGCGCGCCGCCGCCGCCGCGACATCCTCCGGCGTCGGGGCGAGGTGGACGACCTCGGGCTCGGGCCTGGGCTCGGGCGGAGACCCCGCGTCGGGCGGATCGACGGCGGCGAGGCCTCCGAACGTGCTCTCCCCGCCCTCACTCTTGTTGAGCTGGTCCTCGTAGAGCTGGTAGAGCTCCGTCTCCACGAACCGATCGCCGCCGCCCGCGTCCGCCACGACGAGCCCCTCTTCTGCCACGCGCAGGAGCGTCTCGAAGGACTGCGCGCCCCGGTCGAGGTTGTGCGCGAGGCCGATCGAGGCCGTGACGCGAATGGTCTGTTGCCCCAGCTCGAACTGCATCGTCCGTGCCCCAGCGAGGATCCGCTTGGCGAGGAAGCGCGCGGACTCCGCGTTCGTGTGCGGGAAGAGGGCGATCAGGCGGTCGTCGATCAGGCAACCGAGGAAGTCGCTCGTCCGAGTCTCCCGCTTGAGGAGCGCCACCATCCCGTTCAGCACAGTCGTCTTGGACTCGAAACCGTGGACGGTGTGAAGATCCTCCAGGCGGTCCACCATCATCATCATGAAGGTGATCGGGTAGGCGTGCCGGCGCGCCCTGTCGAACTCCACGCTCATGAGGCTGCGCACCTCCTCCGCCGAGAACAGCGCGGGCCCGTTCTTCGTGAAGCTGATCGTGGACGCTTCTATCATGGGGATACTGCCGACCTCCCATCCGATGCGCGTGGGGGCGAATCCGGATGCTGAGAGCCTGTCGGCTGTCCGGGGCCCCGTTCTTGAGCCCCCAGGGGGGTTCCACGCCCCCCCCCCGCGCCCACTGCGCAGGGCGTGGGCGAGCCTCTCCATCAGGCACGGACACGGGCACGTTGAGAGGGACACCGATGCCATGGGCGATCGGCGCCTGCTCCTGCGCCCCCTCCACGGCTCTGCGCCCGAGGGACCTACTCCCGGCTGGCCAGGAACTCCACGACGTCCCTCAGCGCCCTCCGGGAGAGGTGCTCCGCCACGTCCTCCGGCATGGAGGAGAGATCCCGTTTGCGGGCCGTGACGGCACTTGCGTCGAGCTCGAGCACGACCGTCTCGCCGCCCTCCTGCACCTCGATCGTCACGGTCGCCTCATCCTCGCCGAGCAGGCGGCCGGCGACGACCGTGTCATCGTCGAGCTGGAAGATCCAGTTCTCGAAGCCCGTGGCGATCTTCGCATTGGGGAGCACGATCGCCTCCAGGAGCTCTTCGCGCGAGAGCCGCGTCCCGACGTCCGAGAGGTCCGGCCCCGCCTCGCTGCCACCCTCGTCGCCGAGCTTGTGACACTTCAAGCAGGACACCTCCGCGTTCTCGAAGAAGACCCGGCGCCCGGCGCGCGCGTCGCCGCCCACGAGGCACGCGCGCCAGGCGGCGAGCGCGTCGTCCTCCAGGAGCGTCCCGCGGTACCGCTCGAGGGCCCGCGCCACGGACTCGTCCTCGCGCCCGGCCGCGGCCTCGAGGATCTCGAGCGCGACCTCCGCCGGGGCGGAGCCCTCCGCGAGCCGGTCGACCCACGCGACGAGCAACCGGTCCGCCGCCCCTGACTTCAGCCCCCCGAGACTCGCGAACGCGCTCTGCCGCACGACGCCGCGCGAGCTGTCGAGCGCGGGCTCGATCCAGCGGATCGCTTCGGCCTCGTCGAACGCGGCGAGGCGTGCGAACGCCTCGCCGCGGACGGCGTCGTCCTCGTCGACGAGCGCGCGTCGCACGGCGTCCTCGAAACCGGTGAATTCGCGCTCCGCGAGGGTCGCGAGCGCCGCCCGGCGCACCTGGCTCCCGTGACTGCCCTCGCCCTCGAGGAGCACGTGCAGGCTCGGGACGCACGCTTCTGCGCCGGAGGCGCCGACGAGCCGGATCCAGGCACGCGTGACGCGTCCCGAGCCCGGAACGGTGCAGGCAGCCCGGAGCGACGCTGCGAGCTCGGGCAGGATCGGTGACAGGTCGTCCCCCCCGCGGTGTACCGGCGCGTATTCGCCCGTCACCGGATCGCGCTCGAGCGGATCAGCCCAACGCGCAAGGAAGTCGAGCGCCTCCGCGCGCGCCGCCTCGGGCCCGTCGCCCCCCCGCAGCCAGGCGACGATGCGACGGGCGCACGCCTCACCCCCGAGCTTCCGGTTCGCGCACACGGCCCGACGCGTGAGGTACAGGTACTCGGCGGCGGGGAGCGGACGCTCCGTATTCCCGGGGAGCGGACGCTCCGTGTTCCCAGGGAGCGGACGCTCCAAGCGCACCGCGAGCGCCTCCATCGCCGACAGGATCGGCACGTCGTAGATCGCGCGGGCGGCCTCGGCGACGATCGATG
>SMVQ01000064.1 GCA_004357655.1 Planctomycetota bacterium | reverse complement strand
GTCGGGCCCACCCTTCGCCGCTGCAGCGGCGAAGGGTGGGCCCGACCGCGAGTTGTGAAGAATTTGTCGCGGTACCGTACTACGGCAAGGGCGCCTGGCCTGCGAGCCACCCGACGTCGCCCTGCTCGCCGAGCGCGGCCGCCGCGCCGGCGCTCAACGCCGCCCGAGCAGGAGCAGCTTCGCCGCGACGTCCTCGAACGGCTGATCGCTCCGGAAGCAGCCATAGGCGAAGCCGTGGTGGCCGGCGAGCGCGCCCCAGGCTTCGAGCTGCCGGTCGAGCTCCTCGCCGTAGCGTGCGAGCACGCCGGGCTCGAGCATCACCGGGATCCGCCCGCGGCCCTCGGGGTCCAGCCACTCGACGGCGCCCGCGGCCGGCGGCGTGAGCTCGATCGGGGCGAGGATCTGCGCGGCGAACAGCTCCCGTCCGCGGCGCAGGAGCGCGAGCACTGCGCGCGGGTCGAGGCCCTCCAGGTCGCCGATCAGGAACACGCGGCCGGCGTCGGCGGGCGGGCGGCGCTGCTCGAGGATCGCGGCGAGGCCGCGCTCGCCGCTCGCGCGCTGCGCCTCGAAGAAGGCGAACAGGCCCGCGAGGTCGGTCTTCTTCACGACCGCGAACTCGGCCGGCGCGCCGGCGCGTGCGAGTAAGAGCTCGACGCGCGCGCCCATCCGCAAGCCGATGCACGCGAGGGCGCACGCCACCTCCGCGGCGCACTGCAGCTTGCCCGGTGAGCCGACGCCCATCGACGCGCTCGCATCGATGAACACCGACCAGCGCTCCGCGGCCTCGCGCCGTGTCACGCGCACGTACGGCCGGTCGAGCCGCGCGAGCAGGTTCCAGTCGAGCTGGCGCAGGTCCTCGCCCATGACGTACGGGCGGTAGCCGACGAACTCATCGCCGCCGCCCGTGAGCCCGGCGCCGCCCGCGCCCTCGCGCCGCTCGCGGGCGGCGGCGAGTTGCACCACGAGGCGCTCGAGCCGCCGCGCGAAGTCAGGCGCGAACCGCACCGACGGGGCGGCGAGGTGCCGCTCGCGGCTCGGGCGCCCCGCCTTCACGACGCGCCCCCGCGGGGCGCGGGCGGAACGAGCTCGAGCGGCCGGCCGCCGGCCCCCGTGAGCGCGGCGCCGCCCTCGAACGCGATGACGCCGCGGCGCACGACGACCTCCGGGAAGCCCGCGAGCATCATGCCGTGGTAGGCGGACCACTTCGAGGTCGACGGGAGTGTCGCCTCATCCACGGCGCGCTCCGCCGCGGGGTCGAAGAGCACGAGGTCGCCGTCGCCGCCCGGCGCGAGCGCGCCCTTCCCGGGCAGGTGGAGCGTCGCGGCGGCGCGTGAGGTGACGGCGGCCAGGGCGATGTCGGGCGCGAGCAGCCCGCGGCGCACGAGCTCGTACGTGAGCGGCCAGAGGAGGTCGACCGAAGGCATGCCGGACGGCGCGTGCGCGTACGGCCGCTCCTTCTCCGCCAGCGGGTGCGGCGCGTGGTCGGTGCCGATGGCGTCGATCGTGCCGTCGGCCAGCGCCGCGATCAGGCCGGTGGCGTCCGCCGGCGTCTTGATCGACGGGTTCACCTTCAGGCGGTTCCCGAGGCGTGGCGCGTCCTCGCAGGAGAGCAGGAGGTAGTGCGGAGCCGTGCTCGCGCTCACCCGCGCGCCGCGCGCCTGCGCCGCGCGCACGCGGGCCGCACCCTCTGCCGTCGACAGGTGGAAGACGTGCAGCTCGGCGCCCGTCGCCTCGGCGTGCGCGATGCTGTTCGCGACCGACTCGACCTCGGCTTCGGTCGAGCGCACGAGGTGGTGCTCCGCCGCCGTCGCGTTCGGGTGCGCGCGTTTGCCGGCGCGCAGGAGCTCCTCGTCCTCGCAGTGCGCGACGACCATGCGGCCGGCACGCGCCGCGGCGTCGAACAGGCGCCGGATCGTGTCCTCGTCCGTCTGCCCGCCGAGACCGGTCGAGCCGCCGAGGAAGCACTTGAACGCGGGCGTGTGCGGAGCCATGCGGGCGAGCTCGGGCAAGGAGGCCGGGAGCAGATTCGCGAGCACTCCGAAGTCGACGCGCGAGCGCGCCCGCACGTGCTCGATGCGATGGAGGAGCGCCTCGAGCGAGGTCGAGAGCGGCGGGTTGTTCTGGACCTCGACCACGCTCGTCACGCCGCCGTGCAGCGCGCCGGCGGACCCGCTCTCCCAGCCCTCCTTGTGGGCGAGCCCGGGATCGCGGAAGTGCACGTGTACATCGACGAGCCCCGGGATCACCGTCCGCCCCGCGGCCTCCAGCACGGGCAGGTCTCCCGCGTCGAGCCCCGCACCGACGGCGTCGATCCGACCGCCCTCGATCCGCACGTCGACCGGGCGCGCTCCGGCTCCCGGCGGGTAGGTCCGCGCGTCCCGCACGAAGAGGCTCGCGCCGCGCGCAGCGGGAGGGTTCGTCATGGGCTCGTCCCGGCCGGGACGCCGGAAAGGGAAACGCGGGTTTCGCGGCGCGGGTTCACGCGCCGGCGGACGAGCGGCGGACGACGACGACGGTCATGTCGTCCTCCCGGACACCCCCCGAGAACTCGCGCACGCAGCGCACGATCTCCTCGGTCATCTCGCGCGCCGACCGCCCGGAAGCGGCGACGTCGGCGACGACTGCACGCATCCCCTCGTCGCCGAACAGGCGGTCCGGGTCGCTCACGTGGCGGGCCTCGACGAGACCGTCGGTGAACGCGAAGAGGATGTCGCCCTCGGACATCGACATGACCGGCCCCTCTTCGTACTCCGTGTCCGCCATCATCCCGACGGCCGGGCCCGTGCCGGAGATGCTCTCGATCGTGCCCGAAGCCTGCCGCCACACGAGCGGGGGCGTTCCGCCGGCATTGACGAACTTCAGGTGCCCATCGTCGGTGAAGTAGGCCATGAACAGGGTCAGGAACATGCCGGCGTCCATGCGCTCGGCGAGATCCTGGTTCATCATCGTGACGATCGCCGCCGGGTCCTCGAGCAGGCGCACGTACGCCCGGAGGCTCGACTGCGCCGTAGCGGTGATGAGCGCCGGGCCGATGCCGTGCCCCGTCACGTCCCCGACGACCACGGCGAGGTGACCGGCCTTCGTCTTGATGAAATCGTAGAAGTCGCCCGACGCGTGCTCCGCGGGGAGGTACCAGCCGTACACGTCCAGTCCGGGGATCGACGTCGGCGTCTTGGGCATGAGCCCGCTCTGGATCTCGGTCGCGATCTCCATCGACTGTTCGAGCTTCACCTTCTCGAGCGAGAGCATGTGGAGCCGCGCGTTCTCGAGCGCGATGGCGATGTGCGTGGCCAGGGCGAAGAAGAGCGAGAGATCCTTGTCCTTGAACTCCCGCGTCGCAGCCTTCGAGTCGACGTAGAGCGCGCCGCGCTGGACGAGGGAGTCCGAGTCACCCTCGGGATTCAACGGCACGCACATCACGGCGCGCAGCTTCAGGTCGAAGACCGACGTCCCCAACTCGAGCGCCTCGGCGTCCGAGTGCACGGTCGTCCGGATCGGGGCGTCGTCGTCGAGGACGCGCTGGACGACGGTCGTCGAATACCTGAGGTCGCCCCTGTCGATCCCCTCGCCCCCGCGCTTGCGCGCCACGCGGACGACCTGGGCCCCGTCTTCGTAGAGCACGAGCAGGCCGCGCTCCGCGCCCGTTACCTCGACCGAGCGGTCGACGACGTAGTCGAGCAGGGCCTCGAGATCCCGCGACTCGGACACCTTGGCGATCGCTTCGAGGAGCACCTCGACGGACCGGCGATCCTGGAGCGAGTCCCCGGAGAGGAACTCCGTGGATTGGTGGTCGCTCGAGGGGGGCTCGGGCGTCGGCGGCGGCGGGCTCGCTTGCTTCCGGTTCCAGAAAGCCATGGCCAAGAGTCTACCGCGAGGATGCCCGCCGCGGCGACCCTGCCCCGGCAGTCCCCGGTGAAACCTCCAGCCGGCGCGGGTGCCCTTCCACGATTCCGCTTGCCTGGCCCCCGACGCGCCGGGCACACTACGCGATCTCGTACGGAACCCAACTCACCGGCTACGCGAATACCGAGTTCATGCACATCAACGTCGAACCGAGCGATGACTACGCGATCCTCCACCTTCGCGGGGAATTCGATACCTACTATTGCCCGATGCTCCAGGAGGAGATCGACGGTGTGCAGAAGTCGGGTGTGACCAACGTCGTCCTCAACATGCGCATGGTCAAGTTCATCAACTCGACCGCGCTTGGGGCGATCATCAAGGCGTTCAAGTTGATGGACGCCCAGGGCGGCAAGCTCGTTATCGCACGACCCTCGTCCTTCACGAAGGACATCATGGAGAAGGTCGGGCTCAACCGGATCGTGCCGATCTTCGGCACGGACGAGGAGGCGGTCGCCGCCCTGCGGGTCGGCACCGAGAGACAGGATAAGACTCCGGACGCGGACTTCGAGGATGATCGCTCGGCCGTGATCTTCACCCTGGTCGACCAGGAGCGGCTCGCGCACTTCGTCAAGGCGACCAAGAAGGCTGAAAACCCCGTCCACGGCCACGCCTTCGGGGGCAACTGGAGCGGTATCGGACGCATGTCGGGGCTCGACGAGTCGGGCCTGCTATTCACATGGTCGGGCGGCAAGACGGACCTCACGCCCTTCGACATGGGACAGATGCTCGCGATCGGAACGCAGCTAGCGGTCAAGTTCCGACTGCCGCTACTCCAGCGCGGCTACTGCGAGGCCCGGGTCGACGTCAACCTGCTCGAGGAGCGCGCCGACAGCGTCAAGGTCGGCGCCGAATTCGTGGAGATCGACGACGACACGCGCGAGGCGGTGCGCCAGTACGCCAAGGACATGGCGTTCCTGAAAGAGGAACTGCGCAAGGCCACCGACGGCTAGTCGCGCATCCACCCCCTTCCTTCCGTTCCTGGATTTCTGACTTTCCCGCCTTCCCAGCTCGTCCTCTTCTGACAGGAGAGGACGAGCTGGGAAGGCGTGAAGGCAAGCAGGCGGGAACGGAAGACAGAGAGACGAGTGGACGGACTAGATCCTCGAAGGAGAGCTGCTGCCTACGACTCCACGCGGCAGGCCCTCGAGGGAGCTGGCATGGGCCTCGAGCAGCGAGCGCTCGAACTCGTCGGCAATCTGAGGCCAGGCGAAGCACTCCTCGGCGATCTCGCGGCCCCGCAGGCCCCAGCGCTCCCGGCGCATGGGCGAGCTCGCCGCACTCTGGATCGTCGCGGTCCAGGACGCGATGTCGCTGGGCGTCGCCAGGAGTCCGCAGCCATCGTGCTCGACGAGCTCCCGTAGCCGGGGGACGTCCGAGGCGATCACAGGCAGCCCACAGGCGAGCGCACGGCGCGCGATCAGGGTGCGCACGTCGTTGTCCCGCGCGGTGATCGCGAGGAGGGTGCTCGCGCCAAGGAGCCCTGGGAGCTCCTCGCGCCGGGGGCGGGCGATCCAATGCACGCGCGCCCCGATGCCCAGGCGATCGACGAGGGCGCGGAGTCGCCCGCGCGCGCTCCCGGTACCGGCGAAGACGAGGGACCAGTCCTCGCGCTTCCCCACCGTGCGCGCGAACGCTTCGATGAGGACGTCGAGGTCGCGACCCTCCTGAAGCTGACCGACGCGCAGGAGGATCCGCCCGCGAATTCCGTGCTGGAACGGGAGGTTGCTCGAGAGGCCTGGGCGGTAGTGGGTGAGATCGACGCCGGGCGGGAGGACGTGGATGTCGTCCGCCCGAAAGCCCTCGCGGCGCGCCTGGGCGCTGGCGACGGCGTCGAGTGCGACCACCTTGAACGCGGTGCGACGCACGTACGCACCCCATAGCCCCCGCCCGCTCGCGCGCAGCATGCGCTCCACGGGGTGCCCGACTTCGGGGAAGCCCTCCTCCACGAGCAGCAGCGGCACGTGGAGCTTCCGCGCCCGCCGCGCCCCGAGCCACGCGGCCGGCGACGTGGCGTCGTAGGCGACGATCACGTCCGGTTGGAAACCGAGGAGCCCCAGCCCGTCCTCGGTGGCGACTCCGCCCTCGATGATGGGGTCGCTGCTGGAGCGCGGGATCGCCCCCGGCGGCGCGCCGAACCCGCGGACCGTGTGCCCGCGCGAGATGAATTCGCGCGCGAGCGCCGGGGCGTGGTCGCCGCCCTTCATTCTCAGGGTAAATGGATTCACGACCAGGGCGATGCGAATCGATCGCGGGGTCGTGGGTCGCTTGGAAGAAGTTTCCGGCATGGACGAGGTCCTTCAGACACTTCTTAGATCGAGTGGAGCGGAACTCGATCCTGAGAGGACCTGCAAGGAAGAATTCTCACGCCTGTTCTTTCGCACCCCGATAGCGCGCGACGAGAGGCCGGAGCTCGGCTCTCCAAGCATCGCTAGAAGATCACCACGGAGTCTCAAGTCCTCGCGTAAAAAACCGAAAACGGTGTTTGAGATCGTGGTTTCAAGCCGGCCGTTCATATATCTATGCCCTCTTCGTATAGCTCCCCTTTCGCACCACTTCCAGGTTCAGGCTCACCCCCCCGCGGCCTCTTCGTCGATCGCTGGGGGACCCTCATGGTCCGGCCGGAGCGCGGACACTGCAGCCGATTCGACAAGGTGGAATTCACGCCCGGCGCGCTCGACGCGCTGTTCCACGCCGGCCAGGCGGGCTGGAAGCTCTACCTGCTCGGCAACGAGGATGCCGTGGCGTTCGGCCGCCTGTCGGAATCCAGGTGGAAGGCGCTCGAAGAGGCCCTGCTCGAGCACATGCGAGCGCGAGGGATCCCGGTGGCCCGCAGCTACGCCTGCCTCTCCAACCCCCGCGGCCTGAACCCGGGCCAGAGCGACTCGGTGTACCTCCTGCCGAACACGGGCGCGATGTACCACGCCAAGCAAGTGGACGGCATCGACCTGCGGGCGAGCTGGGTGATCGGCGACAGCACGCTCGAGCTGGTCGCCGGCTGGCGCGCCGGTTGCCACCTCGCGGGGGTCCGGACGGGCGAGGCGCTCGAGGACGGCCGGCTCGAGGTCGAACCCGAGATCCTGGCGCGCGACCTGGCCGCGGCCGTGGCCGAGATTTCCGCCGGCGAGCGGATCACCCGCTGACAGCCCTCGCAGCCGCTGCCCGGGGCCGGCCCGCGCCGGCACCGCCTGCCCGTGCCCGGTCCGGTTCGCGGCCCGACTCCCACCGCATGCCCACGTGGCGGGGCCGGAACAGGAACGGACCGGGCACGTCGTGAGCCCGCCGAGGGCCGGTCCAGACGGCACGAGTGCCCCGCGGGCGTGCATTCCTGTACGCTGTGCGCTCCCGCCCCAGCGTCCCCGGAGGGGGCCGGAGGCGAGGTTCACCCGCGGCCGTCTGCAGTGGAGTCGACTCGGAGAGAGATGCGATGAAGGTTCACGACCTGCTCTCGGATCTGCCCGTTACCCGCCTGGCGCCGGATGACACGGCGCTCGCTGCCGCGCTCCAGATGGCGGAGTCCCACGTGGGATCCGTCCTCGTCTGCGATCCCGCCGGCAAGATCCGAGGCATCTTCACGGAGCGCGACCTGATGGTGCGGGTGATCGCCGAGGAGCGCGAGCCGCGCGCGGTCCGCCTCGAGGAAGTCATGACGAAGGACGTGTTCGTGACGACGCCCGACAAATCGGTGACGGAGCTCCGCCAGGAGATGCAGGGACGTCACATCCGGCACGTCCCGGTCGTCTCCGACGGTGAGGTGCTCGCCGTCCTGTCCGTGCGCGACCTCATCCGGGCCGACCTGCGCGAGAAGCGCCGCGACGTTCAGGCGCTCACGGACTACATCCGCGGCGATTCGACGCCGCCGCCGCCCGACTGACCCCCGCGGGCCAACCGGCGCACGCCCCACAGGTCCGGAGGATCCGGCGCCGGAGCTCCGGGTTAGGGCCCGTCCGGGAGTAAACGTCACATTTCGGCGAGGCATCGGCGCTCGTGGCAAGGCGCGCCGCCTCGGAAACCAGCTAGGTTGCCTGCGTCGGCGCGCCTTGCCACGAGCGCCGATGCCTCGCCGAAGTGTGACGTTTATTTCCGGACGGGCCCTTAGCGCCGGAGCGCCCCGTGCGGCGGCCGGCCAGGCGGCTGCTCCGCCCCTCTGACGGTCCCGGACCGCATCCCGAGCCCCCCGTCCGACTCGAAGACCGCCAACGCCCCGGGCTGCAGCAGGAAGTCCCGGCGGGCCCCGAACACCCAGATGGGCGCGGGTGCCATGGCGTCCAGGGCGACCATCCAGCGCCCGCTCGCCAGCTTGCGAACCTCGGCCCCGGGGGCACGCTGCACCACGAGCGGCCCCAGGACGGCCAGCCGCTCGGCTGCGAGGCCGCGCCAGGACGCGGGCTCGAAGGCTGGTGAGACCGCGCTGCCGCTCCGCGCCCCGGTCGGGCCGGGAGTCACCGTGACGCTGAGGGGCGCGGACGGACGCGCCGGCACCGACGCCGCCTGTCCGGCCGTGCCCCACGGCGTCGGACGCCCGTAGGAGCGCTCCGGTGCGCCGGCCCCCACGGTCGTTCCCATGGGAAGCGCATCCGCGCTCCCCACCTTGCCCCTGCGCCAGGGCCATTCGACCGCATCCCACGCCTGCACGTTGTGACGGTCCGTGCCAGGGGGCTCGGCGGGGCGATCCAGGCGCACGTTCGAGCCCGGGTAGACGGTGATCGGGGGGCGCGCATCCCGCACGTCGCCGCGCCAGGTCAACCGGATCGGCCGGCCCGCGTGGTGCCTCAGCTCCACCGGCCCGCCCGGCAGGCCTCGAATGTGGATCGCCACCTCCCCGAGCCGCGCGCGCCACCCGCCGGGCAGCAGGAGCTCGTGCTCTCCGCGCCGGGTCTCGAACTCGACCCGGGCCACGTCGAACAGCCGGATCGAGAGGTCATCGGGCCCCGTGGCCAGCTCGGAGTCCACAGGCCCCCATTGGAGGGAAGCCGGGCCCCACACCTGAAGACTGGCGCGGCCCGGCCAGAGGACCGCTACCTCCGAGCCCGCGCTGACCTCGAGGTGGTTCTCCCCCGCGGTGATCCACGGCTCGCCCCGCCTCAGGGTCCGCTCGGGGGCGCCCTTCCGGACGCCCACCGCCCGGCCCTGGTGCACCTCCACGCGCGCCTCGCGCGGCGCCTGCACGGGTGCCCGCGCCGGCTGTGGATCGTCCTGAGCGAAGGGCGCGAGCGCGAACAGCGGGAGGAGGAGCGCGGGGATCATGAGAGCTGGCGGGGGGCGGTCGCCAAGCGGTTATCGACGGGCGGTGGGCGAGGCGTGAAGCTCGGCTCGCCCCCATCCTCGGATCCGCCCGAATGCCGCCCTCCCGAGGCCTCCCGGGGCTTCGCCGCCGCGGATTCCAAGCTCGCGCGGCGGTCGCGTCAACCGCGGGAGAGGCGCGAGCGCAGGAGCCCGGCGCGCAACTTGTCGCGCTCGGTAACGTCCAGGAGCTCGTCCTGGTCGTCGCCCTTGGTCAGGGCATGGATGTGGGCCTTCTGCACCTGGATGCCGAGCTCGTTCAGGACCTCGATCGTAGTCTCCTGGAACAGCCCGAGGTGGATTCCGAGTCGCACGTTGCTCAGGTGCGCGAGGGCAGGCTCGGTGGGCATGGCGCGCGCGGTGCGCAGAACGCCGTAGGAGTGACTGATGCGATCCTGCAGGGCCGCGCGCTGTTCCTCGACCAGCGCCTGCCGCAGGTTCCGTTCGAAATCGACGATCACGGGCACGAGCGCCTGGAGGTCGTCGATCAACTGTCCCTCGGTCCGCCCGAGAGTGATCTGATTGCTGATCTGATAGAAATCGCCTGCCGCCCGGCTCCCTTCGCCATGCATGCCGCGCACGGCGAGGCCTGTTCGTTGCGCGGCGGTGAACACTTTTTCGAGCTCGGTGCGGACCAGGCCGAGCGCGGGGAGGTGCAGCATCACCGACGCGCGCAGCCCGGTGCCCACGTTCGTCGGGCAGCCGGTCAGGTAACCGAGCTTGTCCGTGTAGACGAACCGCACGCGCGTCTCGAGGTACCGATCGAGGACCTGCGCGCGCTGCCACGCCAGACCGAGGTCGAAGCCGGCGGCCATCGCCTGGAGCCGCAGGTGGTCCTCCTCGTTCACCATGACCGAGACCGTCTCCGACTCGCCGAAAGCCACGGCGCGACCGGGCGCCCCTTCCTTGCCGCCGTTCATGGGGGCGAGGTCACGGCTGATGAGATTGCGTTCCCGCAGGAGCATCCGCAGGACGGGGCCCGCCTCCGACATCGGGACCCACCAGGTCTCGCCGTCGATCCGCGCTTCGACGAGGTTCTGCTTCAACTGCTCGCACACCTCGCGCGCGCTGTCCGGCGTGAGACGCGAAATGAAGTTGTAGCCCTCCAGATTGCGCGCGAGTCGCACCCGACACGAGATGACGACGTCCGAATCCGGTCCGTCAGGGCTGAGCCAGCTCCCAACGCGGGCGGCGAGGGCGCGGGTATCGATCGGTGTGTAGGACAAGGCAGTGGCGCGCGAGTCCGCCCCATCGTGGCGCGGCCCTCGGACGAGTAGGGACGTTTATAGCCCACTCCTTGCGCGCGAAGAACCCCATTGCCATCTTCGGGGCCAGGGATGCCTCTGATCGACCCCCAATACATCGTCCTGGCCACCCTGCTCGGGAGCCTCGTGCTCTTCGTCACGGACGCCCTCCGCTACGAGGTCATCGCGGTCCTCATCGTCCTCCTGCTCGCCAGCACGGGCTGCCTCACCCAGCAGGAGGCCTTCGCGGGGTTCTCCTCCCCGGCCGTCGTCCTGATCGGCGCGATGTACGTGTTCGGGCACGCTTTCACCCGTTGGGGGGTCTCGGAGGCGATCAGCCGGCGATTCCTCACCGCCAAGGGAGGGGGCGAGGCGGGGCTCGTCCTGCGCATCGTCCTCGTCTCGGGGCTCATGTCCGCCGTCCTGTCCAACACGGGCGTCGTGGCCACGCTCATCCCGGTCTGCAGCGCGCTCGCACGCCGGTACCGGATCCCCATCTCACGGCTCCTCATGCCGATGAGCTTCGGCACGCTGCTGGGCGGGCTCGTGACGGTGATCGCGACGTCCAAGAACATCGCCGTCAACGAGTACATCCGATCGCAGACGGACATCGAGCCTTTCGGCCTCTTCGAGTTCTCTCACTTCGGGCTCATCCTGCTCGCGGTCGGATGTCTCTACTTCTACGGGCCCGGGCGCGCCCTCCTGCCGCGGTCCCCCTTGGATCAGACGCTCTCGGAGCGCTACCAGGTCCCCAAGTTCGTCACCGAGGTGCTCGTCGAATCGTCGAGCACGCTCATCAACCGGGCGGTCGCCGACGCGGACCTCTTCGCGAAGTACAACGTGAGCGTCCTCGGCCTCGTCCGCGCGGGCGGCGAGGGGACCGTGCTCGCGCCCGGTCCGTACAACCGCATCCGTGTCGACGACACGATGATCCTGCAAGGTGAACCCGAGGACATCGTGCGCCTCCACAAGGACCTCGGACTGTCGCAACGTCCCTGGGTCGACACTGCGGAGCGACGGCTCTACGCCGACGACGTACGCCTGGTCGAGGCGGTCATTCCCGCGGGCTCGCGGCTCGCCGGGCGCACGCTCGAGGGCTACGAGTTCAACACGCGAACCGCGCTCAACGTCGTCGCGCTGTCCAAGCACGGCGAGTTGCTCCTCCAGCGGATGCAGCATACGCCGCTCGAAGTCGGGGATACGCTACTGCTGCAAGGGCACGTCAAGGACATCGAGCGCGCGCGGCGCGAACGGCAGCTGATCGTGCTCGACGAGGTGGAGCAGCCCAAGATGGGTCGCGGCGCGGCGATCTCGGTCGGGCTCCTCCTGCTCGTACTCCTGCTCGCGACCACGACGACCCTCCCGCTGTCCGTCCTCGCCCTGGGTGGTGCCGTCGGGCTGGTGCTCACGGGCACCGTCCGGGCGCAGGAGGTCCCGCGCGTCATCGACTGGTCGGTGCTCGCCTTGATCGGAGGCATGCTCGCTCTCGGGAATGCCTTCACGATCTACGGTCTGCCCGAACGCGCGACCGATTGGCTGCTCTCGCTCGGATCGCTGGGGCTCGGACCGCACGCCCTCCTGATCGTGCTGCTCGTGACCACCGTGCTCCTGACCCAGGTCCTCAATTACATCACGACGGCGGTGATCATGACGCCGATCGCGATTCAGCTGGCCCAGTCACTGGGCGTGGACAGTCGCCCGTTCCTCATGGCCGTGATCGCCGGCTCCGAGTTCGCGTTCCTCTCACCCGTGGCACACCAGTCGAACGCGATGGTGCTCGGCCCTGGCGGGTATCGGTACAAGGACTTCCTGAAGGCCGGCTCGGTCCTGACGCTCATCATGGTCCTGATCAGCGCCGTGCTGATCCCCTACTTCTGGCCCATGACGGCCGTTTGAGGATCGCCGGCCCCAAGCCGGCTCCATCGGCAACGGCGGTCTTCCCAACGCTGCCGATGGAGACGCCATGGGACGGGTACGGACCAGATCTCACGGCGCAGCCGCCGTGTCGGCCGCGCCGCGCGATCTGCTCCGTACCTCCGGCCTCACTGGAAGGTGACCGTCAGAGCGTCGGAGAGGTCGAAGTTCGAGCCACCGGCCGCGGGATCGCGGAACCACGCCGAGAAGTGCCATGTGGACCCGGCCGTGATCAGCCCGGCGGGCGTCGGCGGACTCGTGAAGTCGAGCGCGTACATGAGGACGTTGCCGGCCGCCTGCACGACGTCCAGGCGGTTGACGGGTGAGGCGATGCAGAGCGTGCCGTTGCCGAAGGGGACGCCCGCGCCTCCGTTCATCCGCGTTGCGCCGTAGTAGAACACGCCGAACTGGTTCGCCGGGATCGGCGCGGCCGAGAGCACGAAGTTGTTGCTCGCGACCGTGCATGCCCCGTTGGCAGTGATGACGGCGGCGCCACCGGTGGAGTTCGGTGTCGCCGAGCAGAAGCTCGATTGGCTGCAGCTCGAGACCGTGTATACGATCTCGAGCTTCGGACGCACGGACGAGCTCGAATGGTTGCGCGAGTCGAAGCGTTTCGCAGTCGCCGCACTCCCCTCGGCCGTGTTCTTCACCAGCCATCCGAAGTTCGCGGACGGACCGTCGAGCCAGCCCTGAACGTCGGCGACCATGCCCATCGAGGTCCAGGTCGGATACGTGCCGATTCCGCCGACGTCGCTCGCGGCGCTGGCACCGGCGACGAAGTCGCCGCCCGGATTCGCCCAGAACTGATTATTGTAGAAGGTGTTGAGCCAGGTCGCGTCCCCCGGCGTCGCGGTCGTACCCCCGCCCTCCGAGGCCGGTGCATTCGACGTGCCCTCGCCCCAGTCCTCCACGAGGCGGTGGAGCGAGACGTTCTCCACGGGCGCGATGGTCTGGGAGACGTGCAACGTGAGCGTGACCGAATCGATGGTCGCGCCCGCCGGCACTTGTCCGGCGACGTCGAACGCCAGGACGGCGCGCCGCCGGTCGCCCAGCGCGTTCTTGCCGGCAAAAATGTAGGCACCGAGGCCGTTGCTCACGTCGCCGAAGAGCACCTCGTAGAGGGTGTTGTCCTGCGAGGGCACGAGCACGACGACGTCCGCGCCCGCAGTTGCGGCGAGCGACGTCAGGGCGAGGAATGGGATCGAGAGGCGCTGCGAGATCATTGGGAACCCAGGGAGAGGAGAGCGAGGCAAAGAAAACCAGGAGAGGAGTGGCGCTTTCCTTTTCTAGACGAAGACGGCCAGAGCGCAACATCGAATCCACGATCCAAATTCCAGCCTGCGCGGTGCGCCACCGCCCCCCTCGGCCACCGGGCGCCTCGGGTAGCAGGTCCATGCCTCTCCGTTCCTGCGCTCCTGCCATCGCTGGTCTCGTGGATCACCACATCGCCACAGCCGTCGGCAACGCGCTGCCGGCAGCGGGCACGGCGCGCGGGCGCGAATGGCGCCGGCCGTTTCGACGGCGCCGATCAGTCACTCGCATTCACCAGCCAGAAGAGCGCGCCGATTCCAAGCACAATGCCTGAAGGCTGTGGGCGGGCTGCCGGAGCGGCTCGCCTGCGGTTGAGCGCGCCGCGGCCGCCTCAGAGCTCCGGCCGCTTGCCGAACGCGCGCTTCAGATTGTCCGCGCGGTTCCGCAGGGTCGCCCGCAGCTCGCCGACGACGCCGTCCAGGTGCTCGATGTGGCGGCCCATGCCCGCGCACTCCTCGCGTGCGGCGCCCAGCTCCGCCTCGATCGCGCGCGCGCCCGCCGACGTCTCGAGCGCAACCGCGCGGAGCTCGGTCTCCAGCTGCCGCAAGTCCGCGAGCGCCTGCGCATGCTCGCGCAGCTCCGCTTCGGAGGCTGCTCGCACCTCGGCGTGCTCGCATGCCGCCTTCGCGGCGAGGGCGTGGGCCTCGGCGAGCGAGCGCATGTGCTCGCGCAGATCGCTCTCGAGTGCGCCCTGCTCCGCAGCATGGTCCTTCCGCGCCGTCGCGAGCTCGGCGCGGGTCGACACGAGCGCGGCCTCGTGCTCGGTGAGGTCGGAGGTCCGGTCCGCGAGGCGCGCGCGGTGGCCGGCGAGGTCCCCCTCGAGCCCCTCGATGACGGCGGCCAGACGGTCGAGCTCGACCTGCCGCACGTCCTTATCACGGTCGAACGCGATGAGCTCCAGACCCATCTCGGTGACCACCTTCAGCATGCCGGGCGGAGCCACGGGTGCGGCGAGAGTGCCCTTTCCTGTGGGCAGCGGCGCCCCGCCGAGGGCAGCGACGACCACGTGCCGATAGACGGGCTGGGCGTGGTCGGACGCGTAGAGCGTGCGGTTGTAGAACCGGAAGAAGCGCTCCGCGATCGGTCGCAGGCCGGGGTCCTCGTCCATGTACAGCTCCATGCACATGAGCGTCAGCCAGCGCTCGAGGTTGCCGTGCCCGAAGCTCGCAACTTCGCCCCCGAGTCCTTCCAGGGTCGCTTCCACGTCAGCGCGCGACGGCAGTCCGTTCGCGCGGTGCTCCGCGAGGTACCGGTGCCGCGTGCCGAGCTTCTGGGCGAGGAACTCCACGAGGAGCTCCTCCGCTTCGTCGACCTCGGGCGCCTGGTACGGACCGGCGAGGAACACCCAGCCGTGGCTGACGCGCGCGCACTCCGTGACGAAGGCCGCACGATGCGGCGGCGGCACGTGCTCGAGCGTGTCGAAGCCGGTGACGATGTCGAAAGTGCCGTCCTTGAAGGGCAGGCGGCTGCCGTCCCCCAGCACGAGGGCGTGCTCGCTCGAAGGCTCGAGGTCGACGAGCGTCACTCGATCCTTCGGCAGGAACTCGCGCAGCAGCGCCGTCCGTCCGCCCACGTCCAGGATGTGGAACGGCTGCTGCTCCACGCGGATCTGCCCGATCAGGTCGGCCACCAGCCGATAGCGTTGGTACTGATCGAACGGCAGGCTGAGCACGTCTCTCACGACTCCGACACCTCATCCGCGGCACCGCTGCGCCGCACGGTCCATTGGATCGGCAGGAAGAGCATGCCGTGCTGGCGCTGGCGCGAGTCGATCACCTCGAACGTCGCCGCATGCTCGCGGTGGTCGATGGCAGTCGGTGCGGCCTTCGCATGGTCGTAGAGGAAGGTAGTGAGGTAGTACTGCCCTTGCAAGAGCGGCAGGCTCGGGAGCTCCATCACGACCTCGCCCTCCTCTCCGGCCGCGAGGTTCGCGAGATGGATCGGGTGCTCGCGCCAGAGGTGGTTCGAGCCGTTGATGTACGTGCCGTCGGAGCGGTACAGCCCGATCCCGAACACGGGCTTCGGACACGCCTCGTGCACTTTGAAGGGCACGCGGATGCGGAAGGGCTCGCCGGGTTGGAACACGTGCTTCGGCTTGCCATCGGCGCCCGAGAGCTCGATCGCCAGCGTCTCGACTTCGCCGGTCCCCCAGCGCGGATACTCGCTCGGGGCGCTGTTCAGGGTGGAGAGCCGCTCGTTGCCGCGCTCGTGCGCCCGCTTCAGGTACTCATCGGCCACCTTGTCGGCGGACCCTTGCTCGATGATCTCGCCCTTGTCCATGAGGATGACCCACTGGCACATCGACTTGACGGCGCCCATGTCGTGCGAGACGAACACCGTCGTCTTGCCCTGCTCGCGGAACTCGTTCAAGCGGTTGATGCACTTGCCCTTGAAGTGCTCGTCCCCCACCGAGAGCGCCTCGTCGATCAGGAGGATGTCGGGGTCGACGCTCGAGGCCACGGCGAACCCGAGCCTGACGTACATGCCGGAGCTGTAGGTCTTGACGGGCCGCTCGATGAAGTCGCCGAGCTCCGAGAACGCGACGATCGACTCGAAGCGCTCATCGATCTCCTCGTCGGACATGCCGAGGATCGAGCAATTGAGGTAGATGTTCTCACGGCCGCTGAAGTCGGGGTGAAAACCCGCACCGAGCTCGAGCAGGGACGCGACACGGCCTTGGACGGAGATCGTGCCTGTCGTCGGCGGGCTGATCCCCGTCAGGAGCTTGAGCAGCGTGCTCTTCCCGGCGCCGTTCTCGCCGATGATGCCGACCGTCGAGCCGCGCGGGATGTCGAGGTAGACGTTCTTCACCGCCCAGAATTCGCGGTAGCGCGGCCCGCCGGGCAGGATCAAGTCCCACAGCCGATGGATCGGCTTGTCGTAGATCTGATACGCCTTCGAGAGGTTCTCGGCGTGGATCGCGCACGTCGTGTCCTGGCCGCCGCTCGACGTGTCGGTTGCGGGTTGAGCGCTCATCGATCTACAGGAGGTCCGAGAATCGCCGCCTCTGCGACATGAAGAACTTGCCACCGACGAGGAAGGTGACGAGACCGGCGAGCGCGAAGCGCCCTAGGAGCCACCAGTCGGGCCAAGCGGCGAAGAGCAGCACCGAGCGGTAGCTGTCGATGAGCCAGTACATCGGGTTGATCTGCAGGAGCCAGCCGAAGCCGGCGCTCTCCACCATCTGCGCCGGGTAGAAGATCGGGGTGCCGAACATCCAGACGGTGATGCCGACGCCCACGAGATGGAAGGTGTCCCGCAAGAACAGATTGAACGTCGACAGGAAGTACCCGAGCCCGACCGTGAACAGGATCTGAAGGACGAAGAGCAGCGGCAGGCAGACGAGGGACCAGCCCATCGCGAGCGGATGGTAGCTCGCGTCCATGGGACCCGGCGCGAAGGCCGGGAACTCCGCACCGGCGCCCGTCCCGGCGCCGGCTTCCAGCCCCCCGTCGACGAGCCGTACGGTCCGCACGGTGGTCCCACCCAACACCGCCCCATCGGGTTTCAGGAGCGTGAAGACGACCGTCTTCTCCCCTTCGCCGTCCGAGTTCGCGAGCGGGTAGAGGAGCGCCGCGACCTGGAGCTGCCCGGGGAGGATTCGGACCGAGTTCGCCTCGAGGCGGTAGTCCGTCCCCCGCATTGCCGTGCCCGACAGCTCGAAGGGGACCTCGACGTCGTGGCTCATGCCGCGCGAGATCCGGATGGGGAAGGCGACCGCTCCAGCCCCTTCCGTGACGACATCGGCGGGTGCCCCTGGACCCTCCGCTGCGAAGTACGGGGCGCCGAGCTCCGCGTCCGGCGGCGAGATATAGGCGAAGTACAGCACGCACAGGATGACGACCGGCATCCCGATGCACATGTTGATGATCGACGAGATCGTGAGGTAGAGCGGGAGCAGCTCCGAGGGAAAGACGACCTTCTGGATCAGGTTCGAGTTGTCGACGAGCGTATTCGTGCTGCGCGATATCGTCTCGCTGAACGTCGTCCAGACGACGATCCCGGCCAGCATCACGATGGCCACTTCGTACGGCCCCTGGAAGTCGCTCCAGCGCGCCTTGAGCACCATCCGGAACACGAACATGTAGACGAACAGGTTGATGATCGGGAAGACGACCGACCAGAAGAAGCCCATGCTCGACCCGACGTACCGCGCCTTGAGGTCGCGGACCACGAAGTCCTTGAGGAGGCGCCTGTTGCGCCGGATCGATCCGATGAGCTCGAACAAGGCAGGGTCTAGAGAATCGATTTCCCAAGCGCGGAGAGCACGAGCTCGACGGCGGCCTGCGCGGTGGCGTTGTGCGTGTCGAGGATGGGGTTGATCTCGGTGATCTCGAGGCCGAGCAGCTTGCCCGTGTCCGCCGCGTGCTCCATGACCGCGTGCGACTCGCGGAACGTCGTACCGCCGCGGACGGGCGTCCCGACCCCGGGCGCGACCGACGGGTCCGTGCCGTCCATGTCGAACGAGAGGTGAAAACCGGCCGTGCCCGAGCACGCGACGTCGAGCGCCTGCTCCATCACCCGGTGGATGCCCTGCGTGTCGATGTCGCGCATCGTGAACACGCGGATCCCCGACTCGTGCACGAGCCGGCGCTCCCGCTCGTCGAGCGAGCGAACGCCCACGAGCACTGTGTTTTCCACGCTCACCATCGGCGCGACCGTCCCGAGATGCGTGAGCTCCTTCGGGCCCAATCCGATACACGCGGCGAGCGGCATCCCGTGGATGTTGCCCGACTCGGTGGTCTCCGGCGTGTTCATGTCACCGTGCGCGTCGAACCAGACGAGTCCGATCCGCTCGTCCCGGCCGTGGTAGTAGGACGAGATCCCGGCCACCGTCCCGCACGCGATCGAGTGGTCGCCCCCGACGACCAGCGGCAGGCAGCCCTCGACGAGCAGGGCCTCCACGCGCGCGCGCAGCCGGCCGCAGCACTCGGCGATCTCCGCCAGGAACCGCGCCTTCTGCTCGACGGGTTCCATCGATTCGGGCTCGGCCACGTGTACGTTGCCGTAGTCCGTGAAGCCGATGCCCATCTCGCGCACGCGTCGTTCGATGTCGGCGATCCGGATCGCGCTGGGGCCCATGTCCACGCCGCGACGGCCGCCGCCGAGGTCCATGGGCACGCCCAGCAGTC
>SMVQ01000063.1 GCA_004357655.1 Planctomycetota bacterium | reverse complement strand
GCGTCTCGCTCTGCGGGCGCGTCTCGCTCTGCGGGCGCGTCTCGCTCTGCGGGCGCGGCGACCGGTCTCTTGCGGCTCGGCCGCGGGCTGCGGACGGAGCTCTCCGCCTCGGCCGCGCCGGTCTCGGCCGCCGGCTTCGAGGCCCTCTTCTTCCTGGAGCGCGAGCGCTTCTTGCCGGATGGGCCCCGGGGCGCCTTCTCCGTCGCTCCGCTGAGCCCGGCGCCGAATGCGAAACTGTCGGCGTCGGCGCCACTCCCGCTCGCGGGGGACTTGCGTTCGGATTGGGAAGAGCGGGTCTGCTCGTTCCCACCCGGGCCCTCGCCCGGGAATCGTTGTGCTGTCATTTTAAAGGATGGTCGACCGGCGCGGGGGGGAGCGCCCTCGTCCGGGGACGCCCGGCGCGGCTCGCGCGAGCGAGCGCAGTCACCAGGGGCGGGCCACCCCTGCTCCAGTCGCGCGCCAGTCGACCGCGCGTTGCGGTGGACGGGTCGGTCGCGCCTGGAGGGGGGCCGTTCAGCCTTGGGCGCCGGTCTGTGTTCGGGTTGTCGATGTGGGCCAGGGGCCCGGAAGGGACCCGGCGGAAGGCCGGGCCGCTGTGCTCTATCGCCCGGCAAGCTAGCCGGGACTCGGAATCGCGCCATCTCGGCGGCTCCCACGGGGAGCCGCGGCTCAGGGCAGGGCCCATGGCAGGGCGCGCATTCTCATGCTGGCGAATCGGCGGGGCCGAGTCGAACCTCAAGCCCGAAAACCGAAGAACACCCGCGGGCATCGGCGCTCGGGTGTTCTTCGAATGGGTCCTAGCCTCGTCTCGTCGCCCGCCTCAGCCTCCGATGGGCCTCACGAGGGCCTCGATCTCGTCCTTGAGCCGCGTACGGCGCCGGCCGAGCTCCTGCTGGAGGATGAACTCGGTGTCCTGGGAGGAGTGCACGAGCGTCGGCGTGATGAAGATCACGAGGCTCCGGCGGTCGCGCGACTCGGACTTGTGCTTGAACAGCTCCCCGATGATCGGGATCCGCGAGATGAAGGGCACGCGCGTCTTCGTGGAGACGTCGGCGTCCGTCGTGAGACCACCGATCACCGCGGTCTGACCGCTCTCGAGCATCATGGTCGTGATCAAGGTCGACGAACGCGTCCGCGGTAGGGCGATCGTGCCCTCCAGGCCGGAGGCGCCCACCGTAAAGATGTCGAAGCCTGAGGGCGCCAGCGCGGAGGTCACGGACGAGCCGGAGAGACTGGTCTCCTTCGGGATGACCTCCAGGAAGATGGTCTGCGTGCCGGGCACGACGTTCGGCCGGACGAGGAGCTGGAAGCCGACCTCGACCGGTGAGCCCTGGGCCTCGGCCACGGTCAGCTGCAGGCCGCCCGCCTGTCCCTGTTCGGAGCGCGCCTCCGCGTAACGCACGGTCTCGCCCACGAAGATCGTCGCCTCGGCGCCGTCCATCGTGATGATCCTCGGGGCCTGGATGACCTCGCTCTTCGTGTCGCGCTGCAGGAGGCGCAGGGTCGCGGTGACTTGCGTGAAAGAGAGGGCGCCGAAGATCGTGTCCGGGAGCACCGTCTCGCCGAAGTTCCGGCTCTCGTCCGCGAAGGGTCCAGTGCCGCTGTCGTTGGCGATGAGGTCGTCCTCGAAGCCGCCCCGGCCCAGGTTGAAGGGGAAGCTGATCGGGATCTGCCCACCGGTCATGGTGATGGCAGGCCCCTGGTCCCCGTAATCCACACCGATGTTCAGTACGTCCGAGTTGGTGGTGGAGACGAACTTGACGTCGATGAACACCTGCTGGGGCTGCACGTCGAGCCGCCGGATCATCTCGAGCAAGGCCTCGTGCACCTGGACGGTGTCACGGACGATGATGACGTTCTGGGAGTCGATGTAGTCGAGCTCGCCCGAGCCCGACAGCGCCTTCTCGAAGGCCCTGAGCGCCGTGAAAGTCCTCTTGATATCGTCACCCGCGCCCGCCTGCTGCGCCACCCTCTGGCCGCCGACGAAGTTGGACTTCAAGATGGGGTAGTAGATGCTCTTCGGCCGCATGTACCGCAACTGGTAGCTGCGCGTCACCTGCTGGGCCTCGAGGCTGAGCGGATCGACCACGCGCAGAATGCCCCGTCGCTCATGGACGACCGTATACCCGCGCGTCTTCGCGACTTCCTCCAGGGCGTCACGCCAGGGGACGTCCTTGAGTTTGACGGAGAGCGTGCCGGTGACCTCGGGGCTGACGATGATGTTCGCGCCGCCGATCGTCGCGATCGCACTGATGATCTCGTTGATGTCCGCGTTGGGGAAGTCGATGGTCACCCGCGTCGGCTCCGTGATCTTCAGGACACCACTCTTGTCCTCTTCCACGACACAGCCCGCTAGTTCGACTGCGTACTCGAGCGCGTCCCTCCAGCCGACATCCGTGATCTGAAGGTCGCGAACCTTGTTCTCCCCGCCCTCGAGGATGACGATGTTCGCGCCCGAACGGTCGCGGAGGTGTTGCACGATCTGGGATAGATCCTGCTCCGCGACATTGAAGCTCACGCGCGCGTCCAGGCTGGGGACTTGAGCTGCGACGGGTGCCGAGAGGACGGCGAGCGCAGCTGCGCAAAAAAGTGCCTTGACTGTCTTCACTGTGTCTCCCACCCGGGTTTTACCCGGGGTCACTTTGCTAGCGGGGTCAGATGCCTCGACCAAGAATCAATCCACGAAAGTAGAACTCGATCTCATCGGGAAAAATGTCGGTGATCTCCAGCTCCTCGTTCACCATGTCACCGATGGTCATCGTGCGTCCATTGATGACCACTGCAGGCTGCGCGCCCTCCATGATCGCCACTCCCGAGACGGTCATTTCGATCTTGGAGAAGTCGCGCAAAGTCCTGGATTCCCACGCGAGCTCGCGAATCTGATCCGCCAAGCCCATCCGCACGGGATCCCCCTTCAGGAGATCCAGGCTGTTCTCTACGGTGCCGAACGTCTCTAGCGCTAGAGCGTACTCACCGTGGTCGACGTAACGGGACATCGCATCGTGCACCTCGGTCAGCATCTCCTTGCTGGGGCCGATCAGGCCCTGGCTCAAGGTGAGGTTTGCGCGAAGCTCGTCGAGCGGGTCGTAGACGGAGTTGGTCAAGCGCTTCTGCGCAGGCACGTAGGTGATCGCGCCTTCCGCCGACAGGCGCCGCAGGTCATCCTCGATTCCTGCAAGCATCTCTTCGAGGTCGCGCCGTGCGACCATCGCAGCGAGGACGTTCTTCGCCGTCTCGACCGCCTCGAACTGGAGCTCCGCCGCCTCCATGCGCTCCGCGAGGTCGGTGACGATCTCCATCTGCTCCGGAACAGTGTAGGCGCTCGCGTCGCGGGCATTCGCAGGCACGCGCGGGTCGACCATGGGGTCACGACGCCCGCGGGGTCCGCGATAGTTGTAGCTGGACAGCGTGAGCGCCTGGCGGCGGCGATTGATCTCGCCGGCGAGCAGGTCGCGCTTGCGGTCATAGCCCTCGATCCGAACGGACTTCACCGTGTTCTTCGGGTCGTACTTGTACGTCTCGATATCCAACTGGACCTTGTGCATCGCGACGCCGTCGGCCTCGATCTGGGTGCGCGACGCGGAGGTGATCTTGAACGACGGCACGGCGATGAACCGGCTGTGGGTCTCGATGCGGTCGAGCATGTCCAGGAACTGGAACGAGTCCCCTTCCAGCGAGAACTGGTAACTCACCTTGTCGAAGGCAGTGGTGCTCCCGCGGCGCGTAGTGCTCTTGGGCTTGTAGGAGGTCGCCCTGACTCCCGATTCACCCATGTAATCGTGGAAGGTCCGGATGAGGTTGTTCACGTCCTCGGCGTTCGGCAGGATCGCCTCGATGACCTCTGACATTTCGCGCAGGACGATGACCTCGCGCTCGAGATCGGCCGTACCCCCGATGATCACGCGCGCAGATTTGATCTCTGACCTGAGGTTCTCGTTGTCCTGCTGCGATTTCTCGATCTCCTCGCTCTTCATGTAGATGAGCCCGGAGATGCAAGCGACGAGTAGGATGCCACCGGCGACGGTGACCAGCATGATCTTGCGCTCGTTCACTTGCTCTCCTCCTCGCGTTTCATCGCCTGACGATCTTCGGCGCTCTTGAGCTTGAGCGAGAGCGGGAACGACCACACTTCGCTCGGCACGAGGTCTTCATCCTTCGGGTTCTGGGTCCCCTCCGGAGAGGCCGGCGCCGAGAACGTGTCGATGAAGTTGCTGATGCTCTTGTCCTCGACGTCCTCGAGGAAGTTGGCCACCTGGTCCCACTTGGGGGAGCCCGAGTGACCGGAGGCCTTCAGGGTCCCGAAGTTGCCGTTGCGGCCACCCGGCTCCTGCTTGACGGTGAGGTCGTCGAACCAGATGTAGTGACGCACTCCGTCCCCACCCAGGTTCACGAGATCCACGAGCTCGTCGAACTTCTGCGTCCAAAGGATGCGGTTCATGTTGATCTCGGCGAGCGTCGATTCGCGCAACGCGTGAAACTTCATCTCCCCGCCGAGGTCGTTGTGGTAGCTCACCTGCGGCGTCAGGCCGTCCATCTCGAGCTGCAGAACGTTGCGCTCGGTCCGGATCTCGGCGGCGATGCCGAAGGTCATCCAACCCCAGTAGGCCAGCAGGGAACTGTTGATTGCGACGGCGAGGGACATGGCCGCCATCAGCTTGATGGGGGTCCGCGCGCGACGCCGATATTCTTCGGGTAGCAGGTTGATCCGAATCATGATGTGCGCACCCTCGAGGCGAGCCCGACGGCGACGACCAGGGACGGGGCCCAGGCTTCCAACTCTTCGACGTCCACACGACCGGAATCGATTCGAAGCCCCTCGAGCGGGTTCCAGGTCCGCGCCGGGCGGCCGGTAGCTTGTTCGATGTAGGCGGTGGCGCCCGGGGCGAGGACTCCACCACCGGAGAGCAACAGCTCCTCGACGGCGATTCCCTCGTGATGCTCGACGTAGTCGATCGAGAGTGAGAGCTCGCTCGCCAGGTCTTCCAGGACAGGTGTGATCGCGCTGTTCACTTCGGCCTCGTGGGCCTCACCGGCGCGCTTGATCGCCTCGGCTTCGAACCCCTCGACGCCGAGCCGTCGGGCGACGGCCTGGGTCATGTCCGAGCCGCCGATGTTGATCTCCCGACTGAAGCAGCTCTCGCCGCGGCGGATCACGTTGATCGACGTGCGCTCCGCGCCGACATCGATCAGCGCCGTCGCGCGCCCGTCGCCCTCGTCCGCCATGACCTCGTCGGGGATGCCACACAGCTCCCAGGCATTCGCGATCGCGAACAGGTCGAGGTCGATGGCGAAGGGCGTGAGACCCTGTTCCTGTACGAGCTGCACCTGGGCCTCGAGCGTCTCCCGGCGACAAGCGGCGAGGAGGACGGTCATCATCTGGTCGTCCTGGGGACCGGCCTCGGAGTCGGAGGCCTGCCCGACCGTGCGGTTCAAGGCCTGGCAGTCCAGCACGACCTCGTCGAGGTCGAAGGGCAGGTACTTGTCCGTCTCGAAGCGGATGGCCTGCATGAGCTCCTCGTCCGCCATTCTCATCATCGGGACGTAGCGCACGACGACGGACTGGCCGGAGACTCCGGTGACCACGCGCTTGCTCTTGAAGCCACCGTCCTTGAAGACCTGCTCGACGGCTTCGCGGACATCCCCGCCGGGCGGGATCTCCGCACGGGCGAAGCCCGTGATGACCGGCTCAGGTCCATCCAGGGTCAACTCGACGGCCTTGACCACCGAGCTGCCGATATCCAACCCAACGACGCTCTTATTTCTACGAAACACGATCGCCAAACACTCCGGTAGACGGGGCCGGACTCGGTGGGTGCTTTTGGGGAGCTCCGCCGGCCATCCAAGCGGACCAATCGGACCGGAACGGGTCAGGGGTTTAGAGCGTTTCTCCGAAACCCGCTCCGATGAGCTCGGCGAGGCCCTCGACGAGCCGTTCTGCATCCACTCCGACGGCTCTGATCTCCAGCACGGACGCCCGCCCCGCGGTCAGCGTCATCAGGGCCAGAATGCTCTTCCCGTTCACCTCTTTGTCGCCGCAGCGCACCCAGAGGGCACTCTCGAACCCGAGAGCGAGTGAGACGATCGCGTGGCAAGGCCGCGCGTGCAGACCAGCCTCGTTGACGATCGTTACCTCCCGGCGGACTTCCACGGCGTTCGGTTCGGAAAAGACTTCCGGGTGACGCACTCCGCCGCCTGAGGCTCAGACGGTCCGCTTCTCCTTCAAGAGATCGACGAGCTCCTTCTTCGTCTTCGCGTGGATCGCGAAGTTCCTGAAGTCGACGTCCCGTCCCAGCTTCGCGATCCAGCGCATCATCTCGAGGTGCTGCTCGGGATCGTGCAGCTCGCCCGCTTCGGCCGGTCGCAGGACCGTGAACAGGATCTTGACGGGAGCCCCGTCCACCGCGTCCCATTCCGCCCCACCCGGGTGAATCCCGAGGCTGCAGATCGCCTTCTCCAGGCCCGGGAGTTTCACGTGCGGGATCGCAACGTTCATCCCTACTCCAGTCGAAGCCAACTGCTCCCGATCGACGAGGGCCTGGAACGCCCGCTCCTGGAGCTCAGCCGACAGCTGGTCGGACTTGACGAGGACGCCGAGGATTTCCTGCAGCACTTCCTCCTTGGACCCGCCCCGGAGACTCACGCTGCAGCTCTTGGGCTTGAATTCTTTCCACCAGTTCATGATCGCGAGCGCGAGACGACTATTCGCCGCTGTTCCGGCGTCGAGGGGACTGCGATTGCAGGGGAGAGTGTAGCGCCTGGCGGACCAGCCGGGCCCGCCAAGCGTCAGATTCGGTTGAGTCCCCGATCAGTGCCCGATCCGGCCGCCCCGATGCCGGTCGCGGGTGACCTTGTCGTGATGGCGCTTCAAGTGCCGGGTCATCCGATCGATCGCCTCGTCGAGGACCACCGAGAACGCGCCGCCCTTCACGTCCGCCACGAGGACCGTTCCCCGGCCGACGTTCGCCACGAGCTCCACGCGGTGATCCTCTTTCTGGCGCTCGAGCATGGCTCTCATCGAAACCACCCGATCATGGAATTTCACGAGGCCCTGCAGCCTCTCCTCGACACCGTCACGGATTCGGGCCGGGTAGTCGTGGTGAAGGATGGCGACCTGCGTTTCCATGCAAACCTCCGCTTTCAGGGTGTTGATGTACTCCGGGATCTCACCCGCTCGTCCGCGAGCGGGCCGCAAGCTGCCACTCGGTGCCCCCCTGCGCCGTCCGGCGCGACGGGCGGCGCGACGGTGCCCCGGGCAGAACGCGACCGGGTCTCCTCCGGGTCGCGAATCGGGCCTGGTGCACGCGTGGCTCCGAGAAGGCCAAGGAGCGGGCGACGGAACGCCTGGGCCCCCTCGTAGCGAGGACTCCCGGCCGACTCCCAGGGATGCGTGCGAGACACCATCGAGGACCTTGCTCTACCTTGGACGGCGGCGGCGGATCGGTCAATAGCCGGGGCGGAGACAGTGGGGCTCCAAGACCGTCGGTCGCTCCGAAACCTCTGCGACCGCAGAGCTTGCATTCGGGCAGCGCGGGCGCGGGCCCGCCTGCATCCCGGAAGCGCGCCGGGCTCGCGATCCGGGCCCGGGTCCGGTTCCGCTGCGATTCCGAAGACCTAGCCCGCCCCGAAGCGCATCACCCCCGGTCGTCCCCGCGGCCCCGGTTCTCCGTCCGCGAAGACCGGCTCGTCGTACAGCACCCGGAGGAGGTAGAGCCCGCACGCGGGCGCCGTCGGGCCCGCCGCCGTCCGATCGCCCGTTGCGAGCGCCCGATCGATCGCGCTCGGCTCGAGCTTGCCGCGCCCGACGTAGATCAGCGTCCCGGCGATCGTGCGCACCATGTTGTACAGGAAGCCCGTGCCCTCGATGACGAACGCGAATCGATCCCTGTGCGCGATCAGGCGGAGCGCGGACACCTTGCGCACGGTCGTCTTGCGTTCCGAGCCCGAGTTCCCGAATGCGCGAAAGTCGTGCGTGCCGATCAGCCGGCGCGCCGCGCTGCGCATCTTCTGGAGATCGAGAGCGGCGGAGGTCCAGTGCGCGTACTTGCGCCCGATGGGCGGGCGGAAGCGGCTCGTGAGCGTCAGGAAGAGGTAGCGCTTGCCGACGGCGTCGAACCGCGCGTGGAAGTCGTCGCGACAGGTCTCGAGCTCGCGGATCACGATCCCCTTCGTCACGTGGGCGTTCAGCGCGTGGCGCAGCCGATCGTCCTCGAGGCGCGTCTCCACGTGGAAGTTGGCCACCTGGCGCAGCGCGTGCACGCCCGTGTCCGTGCGCCCCGATCCGTGAACCGTCGAGACCTGGCCGAGCAGGGACACGAGGGCGTCCTCGATCGCTCCCTGGACCGACGCGAACCCCTCCTGCCGTTGCCAGCCGTGGAATAGGGCGCCGTCGTAGGCAATTTCAGCCCGCACGTTCCGCATGGCGCGGGAGAATAACGGAACGGCCTCCGCGCGGGAACGGGTTCGCGTCAGGTGCCGTATCGGCGGCGGCGGTACGAGCTGGGGATGTCGAGCTCCTTGCGGTACTTCGCGACCGTACGGCGGGCGACTTTCACGTCGCGACCCGCGAGCGCCGCCACGACTTCGTCGTCCGACATCGGGCGGTCCGGATCCTCCGCGGCGATGAGCCCGCGGACGAGCTCGCGCACTTCGTCGCGCGCCTTGTCGGCCCCCGCCCCGGCGGCGGCCTGGAAGAACGTGCGCAAGGGGAAGATGCCCCACGGCGTCTGCGCGTACTTTCCGGAAACGGCACGGCTGACCGTGCTGACGTGGATGCCGAGCTCCTCCGCCATCCCGTTCATGAACAGCGGCCGCAGGTGGCCCGGCCCCTGCGTGAGAAAATCCCGCTGGTGCTCGAAGATCGCCTTCGCGACAGCGAGCAGGGTCTGGCCCCGGTGCTCGATCGCCTCGACGATCCACCGCGCTCCTTCGAGCTTGCCGCGCAGGTAGGCCCGCACGTCGCGCGGCTGGGAACGGTCCTTCGCGAGCGCCCGCACGCTCCCGTCGATGCTGACCGGCGGGAGCACGCCGCTTGCGAGGCACACCGCGTGGCCGTCGCCCGACCATTCCACGAGGATGTCCGGCACGATCGTCGGCACGCTCTCCTCGAGGAGGCGCGCGACGGGACGCGGGTCGAGATTCCTGAGCATGCCGAGGAGCTCCTGGAGTTTCCCGATGTCGAGTCCGAGGCTGCGCGCGACGCTCGGGAGCTTGTTCCGCGCGAGCTCTTCGAGGAAGTCCTCCAGCAGCGCGCAGAGCAGCGCGTAGTCCGGGTCGCCGGGATCGAGCTGCATGAGCAGCGCCTCGATCGCGTTGCGGGCGCCGAGCCCGCGGGGCTCCAGCGTCTGCATGGCCGCGATCGCGCGGCCCAGCTCACACTCCCCCCCCGCGAGCCCCTGCGCGCGCGCGAGCTCCATGAGGCGGTCGTCGCTCACGGACAGGAACCCGGCGCCGTCGAGGCAGCCGACGAGGAACCGCACCCATTCGCGGAGCTCCGGTTCGATCTCTTCGGTGGCCAGCTGCTCCTCGACCACGTCCGCGAGGCTCCGGCCCCGGTCCGGCTGGTTGCGCAGCATCTCGTCGTGCGCCTCGGTATCGGCCATCGTCCCCCGTCGTCCCACCTCCGGGTCCGGCGGCGTGGGGTGCTCGAGGACGAGCGCTTCGTTGCTCTCCGCGGCATCGAGGAGGTAGCGTTCGAGATCCGTCGTCGGCAGCTGAAGGATCTCGATCGACATCAGCATGCGGGGCAGGAGCAGCATCTGCTGCTCGCCGCGCATCTGCATGGAGGTGTTCAGTCCCGGTCGAGCCATGGGCGAAACCCGCCCTCGGCGCGATTCCAGGGCCCTATCGGCCACTCTTCCCCTAGAGGTTGAGGGGCTGGAAGGGCGGCCCTCAGGGGCGTTTCGTCGATCGGACGGGGCGCCGGCCCTCGAGCGCGTCCGCGAGCACTCCGCGGTGCAGGTATTCGATGGCGCTGCCCGCCGGGAGCCCGCGGGCGAGACGCGTGATCACGAGCTCTGGATCCGCGATGGACTCGAGGGCCTCGAGCACGAGGAGCGCCGTGGCTTCGCCCTCCGCGTCCGCGTCCGTGGCGAGGATCACTTCACGCACCCCTCCGGCCCGCACGCGCCGCACGAGAGCGTCGAGCGACAGGTGCTCGACCTCCGTCCCCTCGGCCGGCTGGAGCGTGCCCATCAACACGTGGTAGCGCCCGGAGAACACGCCCGAGCGTTCGAGCGCTTCGACGTGCCGGGGCTCTTCCACGACGCACACCTTCGAGTCGTCGCGCGCGACGTCGGAGCAGATCGGGCAGGGGTCCGCCTCCGTCACGTTGCAGCACACGTTGCAGCGGACGGCCTCCCGTACGGCGCGATCGATGGCCGCCGAGAGCTCCCGCGCCTTAGGATCGCGCAGCACGTGGAAGGTGAGCCGCTCCGCGGTGACCCGGCCGACACCCGGGAAGCGCCGGAAGGCTTCCACGAGGTCCTCGATCGGCGCGGGGTACGGCACTCGCCCGGACCTCAAGTGAGCCCTGGCAGGTTCAGCCCGCCGGTAACCTTGGCGAGACGCTCCTCGCTCATCTTGGCGGCCCTGCCGATCCCGTCACGGAGCGCGGCGAGGAGCAGGTCCTCGAGCGCCGACTTGTCACGCAGGCGCATGGCGTCGTCGGACAGCTCGACCTTGTCGACGCGACCGTCGCCCGTCACCCTCACGCTCACGAGGCCGCCGCCCGCCGTGCCCTCGACGGTGGTCGTCCTGAGCTCCTCACGCGCCTCCTCCATCGCCCGCTGCATCTTCTGGGCCTGCTTCAGCAGGTTCCCCATCTCGCCGAAGGATCCGCTCATGTTCGTCTCGATGCCGCGCGCTCGATCTTAGCACTCCCTGGCCTCGAGCCCGTGTGAAAGGTCGGCCGCGTCAGTCTTCGACACGGCCGTCGAACAGATCGACGACCTCCCGGGTGAAGACGTCCTCATCGCCTGGCTTCGTCTCGGCGGCGTCTTCGAGGGTGACCTCGAGCGCCTGCCCGACGGCGTCGCTGAAGGCCTTCGTACACCGCTTGAGGGCGCGGGGCCCCGTGATCAGGAGCCGCTCCTCGTCGAGCAGATCGACCACCTTGATGACGGCGCGGCCGCCGCCGTACTGCACGAGGCGGCCGCGGCGCCGGAGGAGCTCGGCGAGCGCGGCGCTGCTCGACCCCAGCTCCTCCAGGAACCCGCTCCACGCGTCGGCGGTGCTGTTCGTCCGCACGCGCGCGCCGCCGCCCGGCCCGGTTCCGGGACCGCCCCGCTGCGCCGCGGGGGCGGGCTCCGACGACGCGCGAGCGGGGCTGGGCTGGACCCGCACGGGTGGCGCGGCCGGGGCCGTGTCATCGGGGGCCTGCGTGCGCGCTGATGGCGCGGCAGCGGCAGGATTACGGGCGGGCGGCGTCACGCCGGCGAGGCGCCCCTCGAGCGCCAGCAGGCGATCGCCGATCTCCGCGAGGTCGAGTGTCGCCTCGGGGCGGCACAGTTCGAGGAGCGTGATCTCGAGCACGAGTCGGGCGTGCGAGGGGAGGAGCCGCATCCGCTCGCGTGCGTGCAGCAGCTCCTGAAGCCACAGCTCGAGTCGCGGGGCACCGATTTGCCTGCCGCGCTCGACGAGGGCCGCGCGCGTCTCGTTCCCTCCGGGAAGCAACGGAGCATCCACGCCGCAGAGTGCGGCGACGAGACACGCGCGCAGGTGGTCCAGGATCCCGGTGAGGAGCTCCGCCTCGCGGCCCGAGGCGTCGGGCAACGCGGAGATCACGGCGGCAGGCTCGCCCGCCAAGACGTTCCGGATCACCTCCTCGACGAGCGCCGTCGAGCCCTCGCTCGAGAGCAGCTCGACGTCCGTGAGTCGCGGGCTGGCCCCGACGAGTGCGAGGAGTTGATCGGCGAGCGAGAGCGCATCGCGCATCCCGCCGCGCGCGCGTCGCGCGAGCTCGTCCGCGACGCCCGCCTCGACGTCGACGCCCTCGGCGGAGAAGATCTCGCTGAGCTTCTTGGAAATCGTCGCCTCGGGGATAGGCACCAGCTGGAGAACCTGGCACCGCGAGCGAACCGTCTCGGGAATCTTGTGCGGCTCGGTCGTCGCGAACAGGAACTTGACGTGGGGCGGCGGCTCCTCGAGCGTCTTCAGGAGCGCGTTGAAGGCGCTCGTCGAGAGCATGTGCACCTCGTCCAGGAGATACACCTTGAAGCGCGCGCGCAGGGGCATGTAGGCGGCCTGCTGGCGCAGCTTCCGGACGTCGTCCACGCCGGTGTTGGACGCGGCGTCGATCTCGAAGAGGTCCACCTCGGTGCCCGTGTCGGCTGCGAGGCAACGCTCGCACTCGCCGCAGGGTTCGGGCGTCGGTCCCTGCTCGCAGTTGAGCGCCTTGGCGAAGAGCCGCGCGCAGGTCGTCTTGCCCGTCCCGCGCGGCCCGGTGAACAGGTACGCGTGCCCGATCCGCCCCTCGGTGATCGCCCCGCGCAGCGTGCTCGTGACGACGTCCTGCCCCACGACCTCGTCGAAGGTCTTGGGGCGGTACTTGCGGGCGAGGACGAGGTACGACATGGGCTAGCCTGGATCATTCATAGGGTAACCGGTCTTCGCCCTGGCGAGCGCGCCGGTGGGTCCGGGCACCTCGCGCCTGAATCGGGGATCTTAGGGCTGCTCCGTTCCCGGCCTGACCCGGTTCGAACCCGACGCATCGCGTGGGACCGGACCCACCGCCGGGCTCGCCGCGTGGCTCCCGACCCGAGGATCTGGTATGGCGGAGAGGGCGGGATTCGAACCCGCGGTGCCGTTGCCGACACACACGCTTTCCAAGCGTGCTCCTTCAGCCACTCGGACACCTCTCCACTCTGTCACTCTGAAGACGAAGATGGCGGAGAGGGAGGGATTTGAACCCCCGGTCCACGTAAGTAGACGCTGGTTTTCGAAACCAGTCCGTTCAGCCGCTCCGGCACCTCTCCGCTCCAGTGCGCGCCCCCCGACCGGCCCGCGGGCGGGCCGTGCCCCTGCGTCCGGCGCCGGTGGTACCGACGCGACGTCACGGGCTCGGCCTGACCTCAAGCTGTCTGCGGGGTCGTGCGCTTGCTTCTAAAGAACGACTGAAGGAGTGCGCGCGCTTCTTCCGCGTGCACGCCTTCCGTGATCGTGGCCCGGTGGTTCAGACGCGGATCGCAGAGCACCTGCCCCAGCGAGGCGCAACCTCCAAACTTCGCGTCCCGCACGCCCCAGACGACGCGCTCCACGCGGGCATGGGAGAGAGCGCCGGCGCACATGAAGCACGGCTCGACCGTCGTGTAGACCGTCGCACCGACGAGCCGCAGGTCGCCGGTCGCCCGCACCGCCGCGCGGATCGCCAGCATCTCCGCGTGGGCGGTTGGGTCCTGCCGCAGGCGCGTCATGTTGTGCGCGCTGGCGACGACCTCGCCGGCCTGAACGATCACTGCGCCGATGGGGACCTCGTCGAGCGCCTCGGCCCGCCGGGCCTCCTCGAGCGCGAGGGCCATGAAGCGCTCGTCGTCGGAGCCTGCCGGTCGGGGTTGCGGAACGCTGCCCGGGAACACACCGGTCCCGAACTCGCGCTCTGCTCGCGCCTGCTCTGCGACTTCCAGTGACAAGGGTTCCTCTGGCTTCGTGCTCTCGGGCCGGGCTGCGATCGGGGGTCGCAGCGCGAGGTCGAATCGGGCGGGCGTGAACTGGTACACCCGACAGGATTCGAACCTGTAACCTCCTGATCCGTAGTCAGGTGCTCTATCCAGTTGAGCCACGGGTGCGCGGGCGGAAGGTTGTAGCCATGGGGCGGGGTCGTGTCAAGCTGGCCGGCGCCCGTCGGCGTGCACTCGGGGGTGCACTCGGGGGTGCACTCAGGCATTCATCGGGCGGCTCGATCGGAGCGGCTCGGGGCGCCTGTCCGTACCGCCGGAAGCGCGAGCCGGGCCTTTGGTTTCGCCGGTGGTGCGGGGTAGTCTAGGTTCCATGGCCGACGGGATCGAGATCCCCCACTTCATCCGCCTGTCCGACCTCTCCGACCGCCAGATCGAGGACGTGCTCGAGCTCTCGGCTCGAATCAAACGCGGCGTCTCCAGGGCCGAGCTCGCGGGTCGCACGGTCGGCATGCTCTTCTTCCGCGGCTCCCTGCGCACTCGCATCTCGCTCGAAGTCGCCATGCACCAGCTCGGCGGGGACACCGTCAACCTGACGGCCGCATCGGACTTCTGGGAGCTCGAGGCGCGGGAAGGCACGGTCATGGACGGCGCCGCCCCCGAGCACATCAAGGATGCGGCGACCGTGCTCTCGTCCTACTTGAGCGCGCTCGCCATCCGGCCCGCGCCGGCGGGCGCCTCGTGGGAGGTCGATCGCCGGGACGAAGGCATCCACGCCTGGGCCGCGTGCTCGCAGGTCCCCGTCATCAATATGGAGAGCGCGCTCTGGCACCCGCTCCAGGCCCTCGCCGACCTCCTCACCCTGCGCGAGACGCTCGGCGACCTGCGGGGGAAGCGCCTCGCGATCACGTGGACCCATTCCCCCGAGCCCGCGAGCCCGGCGGTGATCCACTCGATTGTTCTCGCCGCCCTCCGGAACGGCATGCGGGTCGCCGTCGCACACCCCGCGGGGTTCGAGCTCGACGGGGGGGTCCTGGACGAGGCGCGACGGGTCTCGAGCAGCACCGGCGGTGAGCTCGAGATCGGCCTCGGTATGGAGACCGCCGTCAGCGGCGCGCACATCGTGTACGCGCGATCGTGGAAGTCGCTCGAGGTCTACGGCAACCCCACGCTGGCCGCGAGCCGAATGGCGCGGACCGGGGACTGGCTCGTGGACGAGAAGCTCATGGCCCTCGGAGAAGAGGCGCGGCTCATGCATCCCATGCCGGTGCGCCGCAACCTCGAGGTGACAGACGAGGTCCTGGATGGCCCCAGGAGCCTTCTCTACCGCCAAGCGGAAAACCGCCTACATACGCAGAAGGGGCTGCTCTCGCTCCTCCTGCGGCGCTGAAATCCCGAACGCGCCGGCGATCACCGGCGTTCCTCCCGCGCGTCCCGTTCACACCGTCCCCCCGATGGCCAAGCCGGATTTCGTCCACCTCCACGTCCACTCGGAATACAGCCT
>SMVQ01000062.1 GCA_004357655.1 Planctomycetota bacterium | reverse complement strand
GGACTGAGGTATCGTCGTACACCCCGTCCGGAGTCCGCGCTTCCGATCCCCCGATGCGTACCTTCCTCGCCGCCCTCGCGTTGCTCTCCGTCGCCGCTCCGTCCGTCGCCGGACAGGCGCGCGTCCCGAACATCGTCTACATCCTCGCCGACGACCTCGGGTACGGGGAGCTCGGCTGCTACGGCCAGACGAAGATCCGTACGCCCAATCTCGATCGGCTCGCGGCGGAGGGCGTGCGCTTCACCCAGCACTACTCCGGGAGTCCGGTCTGCGCGCCGTCGCGCTGCGTGCTGATGACGGGCCTCCACACGGGCCATGCGTACGTGCGCGGGAACAAGGAGATGGGCGGTTGGGGCCCCGACGAGCCCGAGGGCCAGCTGCCGCTGCCCGACGAGGCGGTGACGGTGGCGGAGCTCTTGCAGGCGCGCGGCTACGCGACCTGCGCCGTGGGCAAATGGGGGCTCGGGGGGCCCGGCTCGTCGGGGCATCCGAACAACCAGGGCTTCGACCTGTTCTATGGGCTGCTCTGCCAGCGCGTGGCTCACAACTACTACCCGACGCACCTCTGGCGGAATAGCGACGTCGACGTCCTGGACGGCAATCGCTGGTTCTCCGCGCACCAGAAGCTGTCGCAGGCTCCGGAGGATCGCGATGACTACCTGGCCTACGCCGGCGCGCGCTACGCGCCGGACGAGATGCTGGAAGAGGCCCTGGGCTTCGTGCGGAAGCACGCGCGGGAGCCCTTCTTCCTCTATTACGCGACACCCGTACCGCACGCCGCGCTCCAGGTGCCGGAGGATTCGCTCGCCGACTACGCGGGGCGACTCGACGACGGGCCTTATCTCGGCCAGCAGGGCTACCTGCCGCACCCCGAGCCGCGCGCTGCTTACGCGGCGATGGTCACGCGCATGGATCGGGACGTGGGCCGCCTCCTGGCGCTCCTGCGCGACCTCGGGCTCGAGGACGATACGCTCGTCATGTTCAGCAGCGACAACGGCCCGACGTTCAACGGCGGGACGGACTCGGAGTTCTTCGAGAGCAACGGGCCCCTCTCTGGCCTGAAGTGCAGCCTGTACGAGGGCGGCGTGCGCGTGCCGATGATCGCGCGCTGGCCCGGGAAGATCCGCGCGGGAACGACGACCGACCACGTGTCGGCCTTCGAGGACGTCCTGCCGACGCTGGTCGAGGTCGCCGGCGGCGAGGTGCCCGCGGGACTCGACGGCCTGAGCTTCCTGCCGACGCTGCTCGGCGAGGACGATCAGGAGGAGCGCGCCTACCTGTACTGGGAGTATCCGGAGGTCGACGGTCAGCAGGCCGTGCGAATGGGACGCTGGAAGGCCGTGCGGCGCAACTTGAAGCAGGGGCAGCTCGCCGTCGCGCTCTACGACCTCGACAGCGATGTGGCCGAGGAGCACGACGTCGCGGCCGAGCAGCCCGAGGTCGTCGCGCGGATCGAAGCGATCATGAGAGCGGCGCGCACGCCGTCCGAACACTTCCCGATCCCCGTCCTCGACGGCGAGTAGGCGTCCCGTGGTTGCCGTCGGAAGGCGACCGCGCAGGCGCAACAGGCCTCCAAGTGGCGCGCCCGGGGGGCCGGCGGACTTGTGTTACGATCTCCAGCACACGGGCCTGGCGTTCCGTCAGAGGGAGATACGACCATGACGTACCGATGGATTGCACACCCGCGTCCGTTCCCGCCCGCGACCCTGGGCACGATGGCGCTCGTGATCGCGTCCGTCGTCCCACCGGCCGCCGGCCAGTCGACGCAAGTGGGGCCGCACGCTCCGCGGGGGCAGATCGTCCAGAACGGCTTTCACGTGGCGACCATCTCGGTCCCGGCCGGAGCGATCTGGCAGATCAACCGGGCGATCGATGTCACCTTCACGAAAGACGTCGACTTCGCGACCGTGAGCGCCAACACGATCTCGATCGTGGCCGAGGACGGCGCACCGGCAGCCGGCGTGTTCTCGCTCGCGGATCCGCGCACCGTGCGCTTCCAGCCGACCTGTCCGTCGCTGGAGGACTTCTCGGACGCCGGTCTCACCCCCGGCGGGGTGGGCTACCTGCTCGAGGTCGCGGGCGCTCTCGCGGGCGGCCCCTCGGTGCACTCGACCGCCGGCGACGTCCTCCAGGAGAGCACGCTGGTCCCCTTCGAGACTCCGGATTCGATGGACCCCGGCGTGCTCTTCTTCGACACGCTCCCCGGCCCGCCGCGCCCCCGCGTGCGCGGACTCTCCGGTGTACCGCTCGACGCGGAGGACGCGACGTACGTCGAGCTCGGCGACGATCCCCTGGACCGCGTCTACTTCCTCTGGGACGCGTCGCTCCAGATGGGCGTGCTCGAGCTTCCGGGTTTCGAAGTCCCGATCAACCACTACAGCCGACTCGCGAACCGCGTGGCCGTCGTGATCGTGATGGACCAGGCGGTCAGCATGGCCGCGGCCAACCTCGCGCCGGACCGCGTGTCGCTCGAGTGGCTCCCCGGAGTGGGCGCCAGCTGGGAGCGCGTCGGGACGCGCGTCGAGCTCGAGGCGAATTGCACGGCGACGGGCGCGCGCCTGCGCCTCACGCCGCTGGGAATCCTGCCCCAGGCGAGCGAGCTGCGGGTGAACGTGCACCAGGGCTTCGAGGACATCACCGGCGATCCGACGCTGATCGACGCGCTGGACTTCGCGCACATGGAGACGCGGACATCGTTCGATCCGGGGACGTCGACGCCCGGTGACGACGGCGACGAGCTGCTCGAGGCCTTCCTCGTGGGCGGTGACGGGGAGGGCTCGTTCGAGGACACGACGTCCGATCTCCGCGCCCCCGCGGCGCACTGGGGCAACGGTCGGCTGCAGGCGGCCTTCGACTTCGCCGGCACGGGCGGTCCGGGCGGAAACTTCGACTGGCACATCCCGCCCGGCACGAGCCTGATCCTCGACACGACCTTCGACACGATCGTCGGCGGGCCGGGCGGCGTGCCGACCACCACGCAGAACGTCGTGAACGGCGTGGTCGACGTGCGCGACCTCTTCATCCCGGCGAGCTCTGCGCTCATCATCATTGGCCCGAATCCCTGCACGATCCTCGCCTCGGGCCGGGTCGAGATTCGCGGTCTCGTCGCGGTGCGCGGGGGGAGCAACCCCGGCGTCGGCACCCTGAACACGACGAATCAGCCCGAGCCCGGCGCGCTCGGCCAGGGCGGCGGCGGGCGGGGAGGCACCGCGAGCTTCCTCACGACCGAGTCGACGCCGCGCGGCGGGCACGGCTTCGGCGCGTTCCAGGTGCCGGACGGCGGCGGGCAGGGGGGCGAGACGAGCTATCACCCCACGGACAAGGATGCCCGGCGCGGCGCCGGCGGCGGCGGCGGCCGGCTGGGTCCCGACGTGTTCTACGATTTTCTGGGCAACATCCTGCGCTCGCAGACGCTCATCGGCATGGACGCCGAGCCGGGCTTCGCGGGCGGACCGGGTGGGCTCGGCGCCATCAGCCAGAGCCAGCGCGCCATGGGCGGCGCGGTCGGCGCGGGTCCGTTCGTCGACGGCGATCCGTCGAACGACTTCTACGGCACGATCGTCGCGAACCCGGGCACGCCGGACGCGCGCCGGATCGAGGGCGAGCTCGGATCGGTCTGGGCCGGGGAAGGCGGCGGCGCCGGCGGAGACGCCGTGCGCTCCAACAGCTTTCCGCTCACGCCGTTCACCATCACCGGCGATGAGAAGGGCGCCGGCGGCGGCGGCGGGGGCGGCGGCCTCTCGATCCTCGCGCTCGGCGAGATCCGCATCGTCAATGACGGTGCGACGGCCTTCGGTCGCATCGTGGCGGACGGGGGCCACGGCGGCGGCGGGGAGAACGTGCTCTTCTTCGACCGCGTCGGCGGGGGCTCCGGCGGGGGCTCGGGCGGTCACATCGTGCTTGCGAGCGCGATGTTCATCGAGATCGGCGGCATGGGCGAGAACGCGGGCCACTGGTACTCGGACGACCCGGCCCTGCTCGACCACGGCGACCGGGTGCTCTCCGCGCTCGGCGGCCAGGGCGGCGCGGGGCACGACAACCGGGGCGGCGGGAACCAGGCGGGGTCGACGCAGTGGCGCTGCGACGCGATCCCATTCGCGGCCTTCGAGGGCATCGCCGGGGTCCCGCCCTCCACGAATATATGCTTCACACTCCTGCCCGACTTCACGGACCCGCTCGGTCCCGTCGTCGGTGCGGGGGGCGACGGCGGGCCGGGGCTCATCCAGCTCCACGTGAGCGACCCGGCGAGCGACCTCCGTTTTCCCGACGTCGCCGCCATCCCCGGCGCGGGGACCGTCTACGGCGTCGACCTCGATGTCTCGCGCGCCGTCGTGCCGCCGCCCGTGGGCTGGCACGACCCCGCTTCGCCGGCGGACGCCCTCGTGCCGTTCTTCGACGCGGCGTCGGCGGCGCGCTCGGATTGGATCGCGCTCGGCCTCGCGCGCGTGAATCCCGGCGGTCCCGACGACGTCCAGCAGTTCCTGTTCGGTGGGACGGACCCGGCCGGTGACGTCGCGCACGCGGGCCCGGACGTCACGCAGCTCCCGCCGATCCTCGGCCCCACGGCCGTCCTCTCCATGCCGAACCGCCCGTTCATCACGCCCGACGGGACGACGATGGTGTTCGATGCCGCGGGCCTCGCTGACGACATCTACGAGCGCAACGCCAACCTCCTGCGCCTGTACACCGTGCGGCTGTTCGAGGGCGGCAACGAGTCGAACGAAGTGCTCCACGCCGTCGCGGCGGCCGAGTACCGGGTCTTCGGCGACGAGCTCGTCGTGACCGTCAGCCGCGACAACGGCCTCCTGTCGGACTTCATGCCGCCCGGCCCGGTCCACGTCGCCCTCGTCCCACGATTCTTCCAGGTCACGACCAATGGAGCGGTCGATACGATCCCGGCCAATACGAGTATCCAGATTCTCTGGGACGCGACCCGCGCGGGGCCGGACGGCGAGCCCGACCCGTCGGCGGCGTTCGGGTTCACGCCGGACATCCAGGCGCTGAACGCGCAGAGTTGGGATTTCTACCGGTTCAACGTGTTCTTCGACCTGGACGTGGCGGGCACCGGCATCGACCTCCTCACGCCCTTGCCGGCGCTCGATTTCCTGCGGGGGCCGTTCCGGTTCTGAGTCGAGGAGCGCAGTTCGTCGCACTCGTGCGAATTGACAAGGGGGCGGGCATCCTCGACGATCGTCCGCGCTGGAGAATGGCTGTGCACCGCTGCGTCCCATCACTCATTGCCTCGCTCGCGCTCGCCTGCGGCTCGGGCGCAGGGTCCGGAACGACTCCAGGGGTAGAGGACTTCAGCGGCCAGGACCTCTCCGGCGCGGACCTCTCCGGACGGTCGCTCGCCGCCGCGCGCTTCGACGGCACGAACCTCTCCGGTGCGAATCTGCGCGGCGCGAACCTCGACGGCGTCGACCTCACCACGGCGACGCTCACGGGGTGCGACCTGCGCGGGGCGAGCCTGCACGGAGCGAACCTCGCGGGGGTCGACTTCGAGCAGGTGAAGCTCGGCGGCGCGGACTTCTCGGGGGCGAAGCTCGCCGGCGCGAAGTTGCAGGGGGCGCACCTCGGCTGGACGATCTTCCGGCGCGCGGACCTCACCGGGGCGGACCTCAGCTGGTCGTTCCTCATGAACGCCGACTTCACGGAGGCGGTGCTGCTCGGCGCGGACCTCGAGCGCGCGGACTTCGAGGGCGCGCACCTCGCCGGCGCGGACATGCGCGTGCGTCCGAACGTCACCAACCTCGCGGCCTCGAAGGCTCACTGCTGGAGCGCGAAGACGCGCTGGTTCGAGGGCCTCGACGTGAAGCCGGAGATCAAGCCGCACGACCCGAAACAGGAGGGGGGACGATGAGGCTCGTCGTGGACCGCACCGGCCGGATGCTGCTCGCGGTGGCGCTCCTCGCGCCAGCGCTCGTCGCCGGGGAGAACCTCGCCAAGGTCTACCCTGCGACGATGAGCTGGAGCCAGCAGGGCCTCTTCCCGATCTGCTCCGCCGAGGACGTGTGGGAGCTGAAGTCGTTCGAGTTCCGCTTCGGCAAGGACCTGCGCATCGCCTGCAAGCGGGCGACTGTCGCCTTCGGCCGGCACGAGACGAACGTCCTCTGGGCGGTCGTGTTTCCCGCCGAGCCCGCGGAGATCGAGACGATCCAGGTGGGTGACGGCGAGCGGGCGACGTCGATCTTTCTGCGCTTCGCTCCGGCGGAGCTGGGGAACATCTTCCCGACGAAGACCGTCAAGGGGCGGGGCGCGCCCTGGATGCGCTCGGAGGCGGTCCGCATCTCGCGCCACAAGATCGGGTGGAAGTGGTCCACGCCCGCGGGCAATCCGACGATCGTGCAGCCCGGCTGGTGCCTGGTCGACGCCGACACAGAGGAGGGAGCGCGGCGCTTCTACGCCGTCGACCGGAACGGGGGCACGATGGAGTACGTGGCCGAGTTCGCGTCGAAGCCCGTCCCTGCCTCCGCGCCGATCGGGGAGCAGGCCGCACTTGCCGCTTTCGACGAGACGTGGGCGGCCTTCGACCGGGAGTATGCGGGCTTCGTGCTCCTGCCGAAGGTCGACTGGAAGAAGCTCGCGAAGACCTACCGCGGACCAGCCGGGGAAGCCGGGACGACGCATGGCGTCGCGGCTGTCCTCGCCGACATGCTCGCGCACCTCGAGGACCTGCACGTGTGGGTCAAGGCGGGCGAGGACTGGTTGCCCGGCTACACGCGCGATCGGCCATTGAATGGGAACTGGAAAGCGAGCCAGACTCTCGCGAGCGCGACGCAGAAGGCGGGCGACAATCTCTTCTGGGGTCGGACGGAGGACGGCATCGGCTACCTCGGTGTCCACGGCTTGAGCGATACGAAGCTCCCCGACCACGTCGATGCCGCCCTCGAACGCCTGGCGGATACCTGGGCGCTCGTCGTCGACCTGCGCTTCAACGGCGGCGGAGACGAGCTCCTGGCGCGAGGCGTGGCAGGGCGCTTCGTCGACGAGGAACGTGTCTACTCCAAGAACAAGTACCGGGCCGGCTCGAAGCACAATAGCTTCGGCCCGACGCACGAACGGCGCTTCACTCCGCGCGACCCCTGGCGCTACGAGGCGCCGGTCGTCCTGCTGCAGGGCCAACGGACGATGAGCTCCGCCGAGTCGATGGCACTGATGTTCGCCCAGTGCCCGCAGGTCACGACGATGGGGGACCGCACCGCGGGCTCGAGCGCGAATCCGAGGCGCCTCGTGTTGGAGGTCGGAATCACGGTCAACCTGCCGCGCTGGCTGGACATGGACCCCGCGGGCAACCCCATCGAACACGTCGGCATGGCTCCGGATGTCGTGATCAAGGCCGCGCCGGGGGACTTCAGCAACACGGCGGATCCGGTGATGGAGGCGGCGCTGGCACGCCTGCGGAAGATCCCGAAGAGCAAGCGCGCGCCCGGGCGCCGTTGAGCGGAGGACGCCGCAATCGCAGAAGTCCGAGTTTTCTGCCAAGGATCCCTCCGCCGCGGGAACGGGGAAGTAGAAGCGATTGCTCTCCCATGACTTCGATACCCGAATTCAGCGCTGACGGACTCCTCGGCCATGCGAACGGGCTGCGCGCCCTGGCGCGCGCCTTGCTCGGCGACGAGCACGCGGCCGAGGACGTGCTGCAGGACACCTGGGTCGCGGCCCTCGCGGGCCCGGCCGACACCTGCGACCGACCGGCGGGCTGGCTGCACGGTGTGACGCGCAAGTTGGCGCTCAAGCGCCGGCGTGGAGAGGGGCGGCGCAAGGCGCGCGAGCGCCTCGTGTCGCGGGGGGAGCGCATCGCATCGGTCGACGAGGAGGTCGCCGGGCGCGAGGTCCTGCGTAGCGTCGTCGACGCCGTTCTGGGGCTCGATGAGCCGTACCAGAGCGTCGTCGTCATGCGCTACTACCAGG
>SMVQ01000061.1 GCA_004357655.1 Planctomycetota bacterium | reverse complement strand
GTGCGCTCGTCGTGGCGCGCATCCTCGTCGGTGGGCGCCCGCTGGACGAGCAGGCGCGCTATCGGGTCGTGACGAATTCCTTCATGGCGGGTGGGGGCGACGGCTACGACCTGCTCGCGGGCGTCGCCGGGCGCGAAGTCGATCCAATTCTCCTGCGCGAGATGCTGGAGCGGATCTTTCGCGAGCAGGGGACTGTGACCCCCGCCCCGGGTAGCCGATACCTACGCGTGCCATGAGACCACGGCCCGCAGCGCCCGCGCTCCTCCTCGCCTTCGCCCTGGCGCTCGCGCCGATCGTGAGCATCGGCGCCGGTGCGCGGCACTTCGCGCCGGCGGACGAGCTGGAGCGCCTCGCCGCGGAGCTTCGGGGCGACGACTTCGCGCAGCGGCGAGAAGCGGTGCGGGGGCTCGTGCGGCTGGGAACGGAGCCGGCGCTCGAGCTCGTGCTGGCGGTGCTCGGCGACGCCGAGCCCGGTGTGGCCGACGAGGCGCAGCTCGCGCTCGGTGGCGTGACGAGCGAGAGGGGCCTGCGGCTCATCGCGGGCAAGCGCGGCATGCTCGCGCGGAACTCGATCGTGCGGCTGCGGGCCTGCGAGGCGATCGGGCGCGTATCGATTCCCGTGGACGCGGAGCTCTTCCTGAAGCCGCTCAAGGCGCGGGAGCCGGAGACGCGTTGCGTCGTCCTCTGGAGCGTGGAGCGGCTGGCCCGCGCGGGCAGGCTCGCCGGGGACGTCGACGGGAAGCTCGGGCCCGCGCTCGAGCGCGTCCACCTGCGCGACCGGGAGGAGATCGTCAGCGCGTCGGCGCTCTCCGCGCTGGCTGCGGCGAGCCCCGAGGCGGTGCTCGCGCACGCGCGGGAGGCCCTGGGGCATCGCGCCGCACCCCTGCGTGCCGCGGCGCTCGAAGTGCTGGGTGGCAGCGCGTCAGGCGAGTCGCTCGCGATCTCGGTCGAGATGCTGGAGGACCCGGCACCCGCTGTGCGGACGATGGCGGTCCGGTACGTCGCACGGCATGGCGGCCGCGAGGCCGTGCGGGCGCTCGTCGCGCGCCTCGGAGGTGAGTCCGAATCGCGGCTCGCCTTCACGATCGTGGGGGCGCTGCAGGAGCTGACGGACCGGAAGATCGGCCTCGACGCGGAGGCGTGGGAGCGCTGGTACGAGACGCTCTCCGCGGACTGGCAGCCCGCGGACTCACGGTCGCCGGCGGACCTCGCCGGACGGTCCGTCGCCCTCGCCGGCCTGCCCCTGCTCTCGGACCGCATCGTGTTCCTGGTCGACTTCTCGGGGTCGGTGTGGGAGATGCAGGCGGACGGCAGCTCGGGCAAGGAGCAGGTGGCGCGCGCCTTGCGCCTGGCGCTCGAAGCTCTCGACGGCGAGGCGCGGTTCAACGTCGTGCCCTACGCGGATGCGCCGGTCCCGTGGAAGAAGGCGCTCGTACCCGCCACGCGCGCGAACGTCAGGAAGGCCCTCGATTTCTTCCAAGGCTGCGGCGCGTACGGCAAGGGCGATCTGTGGGCAGCGCTCCTCTTCGCGCTGGGGGACGCGGACGTCGACACGATCGTCGTCCTCACCGACGGATCGCCGAGCGGAGGGTTGCACTGGAACCTCGCGCTCATCGGGGACCTGTTCGCGCACGAGAACCGCTACCGATCCGTCGTGCTCGACGCCGTGCTGGTGCGCACGCGGCCGCACATCACCGAGCTCTGGAAGGCGATGTGCGAGGCGTCCGGCGGCCAGGCGCGGTCGGCGGAGCTGTGACCTGCGCCTTGCGGTGGATTCACCCTCGATCCTTCCCACAGCCGACCGCTGCGGAAAGGAGCGGAGGGACCGTACTCACGGCCCGAACACGACCTCGACCGCGTCGGCCAGGTTGAAGAATGCGCCGCCCGCGGCGGGATCGCGGAACCAGTACTGGAAGTCGTATGTCCCCGGGACGATCCCGAAGAAAGCGAGGTCGACGCTGCGCGTCGCCACACCCGAGACGGGCACGAGCGGGGGCTCGATCCGGACCTGGGGCGGGCCGATGCACAGGAACCCGTTGCCGAACGGCAGCTGCGCTTGCACCTGGCCGAAGAAGAAGAGGCCCGGCTGGTCCGGGACGGGTTCCGCGCGCAGAGTGAGTGCATTCGTGCCCACACTGTCGCTCCCGAACGCACCGAGCGTCGCGGGTACGCCCAGCGAGCTCGCAGTGTGGACGCAGTAGCTCGTCCCGAGACGCTCCAGGTCGTAGACGTACGCGGCGCCGGACCACGCGCCCGCGCCCGCGTCGTGGTAATGGGCGCCGGCGAGGACGGTCCCGCCCGCGACGTCCACACCGGAGCCGAAGTCGTCGAAGGCGGCGCCGTCGCTCGGACGGAGCTCCGCGCCCACGATCCAAGCGCCGCCCGGCGCGAGGTCGAGAACGAACACGGCGCCCGAGAGCGGGACGTCCCCGTCGTCGAAGGGCGCCCCCACGGCCGCCCGCCCGGCGTCGATCGCGACCGCGAGACCGAACCGGTCCTGCAGGGGAGTGGGCGAAGGCGAGAAGATCTTCTGGGTGGGGCTCCAACCCGCGAATCCGTGCTCGAAGGCGTAGACCGCGCCCGCGTCCATGCCCAGCTCGTCGTCGCCGTAGGCGCCCACGAGCGCGCGCTCGCCCGAGATCGCGACGCTCCGGCCGAAGCGTTGATCGAAGAAGGCCGGTTCCGGCACCACGTCCGACGCGTACAGGATCCCGGTTCCTATCCAGCTCACGAGTCCGCGCTCGAAGACGTACACGGCGCCCGTGTTGCAATCCGCGGGGAAGGGGCAGTTGTCGTCGTTGCGCGGAGCGCCCACGAGGAGCGTGTCGCCGTCGAGCGCGAGCGCCCGACCGAAGCCCTCGAGGTTGGCGGGGCTCGCAGCGAGCAGCTTGTCCGTCTCCTGCCACACACCCGCCGTGCGCTCGAAGACGTACGTGGCCCCCTGGCGGTCGAAGCCGGCCGTCGACTGCGAGGCAGCGCCGACGGCGAGCACGTTGCCATCGAGGGCCAGCGCGCTCCCGAACGTGCTCCCGGCCGAGGCGTGGGACGCGATGAGCTTCTGCGCGAAGGTCCACGTACCACCGGACCGTTCGTAGACGTACACCGCGCCGGCATCCAGGCCGCCGTCGTCGTCACCCGACGCCGCGACCGCGGCGAAGTCACCGTCGAGGGCGACGGCCGCTCCGAAGAAGTCCCCGACCGTGAGCGTCGCGGGAGCGAGCTTCTACGCCTCGGACCAGCCGGAGACTCCGCGTTGCTGGACGTACACGGCACCGCCCCAGAAGACGACGCCGGAGTCGCGCGATGCTCCGACGAGGGCCGTGTCCCCGTCGACCGCAACCCCCAGTCCGAACTGGGCGTCGGCGGCCGCATCGGAGGCGGTGAGGCGTTGCTCGAGGTACTGACCCGAGGCCGATCCCGCGAGGCACGCGAGCGCGGTCGCCGCGGCGGCGAGTGCGGAAACGAGGTTCGAGAGTCTGGAGGGTTCCATGGGACACGGAACTCCGTGTTGGAGCGGGGGAAAGGAAGCCATTCTAGAGTTCAAGTGCCGTGCCGCCCCTGCGCCGGGCTCGCGGCGAACGCGGAGGGCGAGCGGGCACCTCGCGGCGGCGGCGCGAGTGCGCTGGCGGCACGCGCGACGTGCAACTTCGCTCTGTGGAAGCGGGTCCGAGCGGCGCGATTCTGGTAGAACCTCTGGCCCTTTACGGCGCCGAGACAGACCGTGAACGGAGAGATCACGATGAATGCACTCGAAGAGCTCGGTGGATCCGAGCCACTGCCGAGCGGCAAGGCGACCTACGCCGCGGGCGGGGGTGTCGCGCTCGTCACGCTCCAGAATCCTCCCGCGAACGGGTACAGCTACGAGATGATGCGCGACCTCGACGAGGCGGTGCTGCGCGCGCGCTTCGACGACGACGTACACGTGATCGTGCTCGCGGGGGCGGGCGAGAAGTTCTTCTGCGCCGGCGCGGACATCGCGATGCTGAACGACGTCACGCCGGCCTTCAAGTACGCCTTCTGTCTGCACGCGAACGAGACGCTGCTGCGGCTCGAGCACACGCCCAAGCTCGTGATCGCGGCGCTCGGCGGACACTGCGTCGGGGGCGGGCTCGAGATCGCGCTCGCCGCGGACATCCGCGTGGCGCGCCGCGGCTCCGGCAAGTGCGGGTTGCCCGAGGTCGCGCTCGGCGTCATGCCGGGGACGGGCGGGACGCAGCGGCTCGCCCGCCTCATCGGAGCCTCGCGCGCGATCGAGCTGATGGCGAGTGGCCGGACCTTCGACTACGAAGCGGCCGAGGCGTTGGGCATCGTCAACCGCCAGATCGAGGCCGATGACGAGGCCGCGTTCCTCGCGGAAGTCATCGCCTACGCGTGCGAGTTCTGTCCGCCGCAGCGCGCGGGAATGAGCGTCGGGCTCATCAAGCGCGCCGTGACCAGCGGGCTCGAGGTCCCGCTCGAGTCGGGCCTCGCGCTCGAGCGCGAGCTGCAGGCGCGCCTCTTCGCCTCCGCCGACGCGCGCGAGGGCATCGCGGCGTACGTCGAGAAGCGCGCGGCTGTCTTCGAAGGGCGCTGAGCGCATGCAGGCCGTCCACGTCCCGCGCCACGGCGATCCGTCGGTGCTCACCCTCGTCGACCTCGAGCGGCCCGCGCCCGGTCCCGGCGAGGTGCTCGTCAAGGTGCGCGCCGTCTCCGTCAACCACCTCGACCTGTTCGTGCGCGCGGGCATGCCGGGCGTCACGATCCCGCTGCCGCGCATCCCCGGCTGCGACGGCACGGGCGAGGTCGTCGCGCTCGGCGCGGGCGTGACCGATCACCACGTCGGCGAGCTCGTCGTGCTCGAGCCCGGGTACACGGACGGCCCGTCGGAGTTCGTCGAGCGGGGCGAGGACCACCTCGCGCCCGACTACAAGATCCGCGGCGAGCACTGCGACGGCTTCGACCGCGAGTACGTCGCGCTGCCCGCGCACTACGCGCTGCACCTCCCGGAGGGGCTCGACCCGGTGGGCACGGCCGCCATGCCGCTCGTGTTCCTGACGGCGTGGGCGATGCTGCACGGTCGCGCGAAGGTCCAGGCCGGCGAGGTGGTGCTCGTGCTCGCCGGCGCGAGCGGTGTCGGCTCGGCGGCGATCCAGATCGCGCGCGTGGCGGGCGCCACGGTGCTGTCCACGGCGGGCAGCGAGGAGAAGCGCGCGCTCGCCCGCGAGCTCGGCGCGAGCGAGGTGTTCGACCATGGCGATCCCGACTGGGCCAAGGCCGTGAAGCGCGCGACGGACGGGCGCGGCGTCGACGTCGTGGTCGAGCACGTCGGCCCGGCGACCTGGCGTTCGTCGATGGGCGCACTGGCGCGGAACGGCCGGCTCGTCACCTGCGGGGCCACGACGGGGCCGAAGGTCGACGTGTTCCTACCGCAGCTCTTCATCAAGAACCTCTCCGTTCTCGGCTCGACGATGGGACCGCGCAGCGCGCTACCCGCGATCCTCGACCACGCCGCGAAGGGCGACTTCCGGGCCGTCGTGGACCGCGTGCTGCCCTTGTCGAAGGTGCGCGAGGCGCACGAGCTGCTCGAGCAGAATCGGGCGGTGGGCAAGATCGTGCTCGAGCCCGGCGCGTGAAGAATGCGTACAAATCGGAGTGACACGCGATGAAAGCAGACGACATCCGCAAAGCCGCCGTGATCGGCGCGGGAACGATGGGGCACGGCATCGCGCAGGTGCTCGCCATGTGCGGCGTCGAGGCGCGCCTCTACGACGTCGACGATGCGGCGGTCGAGAGCGCCCTCGGGCACATCCGCAAGAACCTCGACAAGGGCGTCGAACGGGGCAAGGTGACCGAGGACGCGCGCGCTGTCGCGCTCGCGAACCTCGTGGGCACGACGGACACGATGACCGCGATCGACGGCGTCCAGGTCGTGATCGAGGCAGCGCCCGAACGCATGGACCTGAAGCGCAAGGTCTTCGCGCAGCTCGGCGATGCCCTCGGGCCCGGCGTGTTGCTCGCGACGAACACATCCTCCCTCTCCGTGGCTGCGATCGCAGACGCGGCGCGGCACCCCGAGCGCGTCGTCGGGATGCACTTCTTCAATCCCGTCCACATCATGAAGCTCGTCGAGGTCGTGCGGCACGAGGGCGCCTCGACGGAGGCTGTCCAGACCGCCGTGGACCTCGCGCGCCGCATGGGCAAGGAGCCGATCGAGGTCACGGACGCGCCGGGCTTCGCCTCGTCCCGGCTCGGGATCGCGATCGGAATGGAGGCGATCCGCATGGTCGAGGCGGGCGTCGCGAGCGCCGCGGACATCGACCAGGCGATGGTGCTCGGCTACGGCTTCCCCATGGGGCCGCTCCGGCTGACCGATATCGTCGGACTCGATATCCGGCTCTCGATCGCCGAGTACCTCACGCAGGAGTTGGGCGACCGCTTCGAGCCCCCCGCGCTGCTGCGCGACATGGTGGCACGCGGCGAACTCGGGAAGAAGAGCGGCAAGGGTTTCTACACATGGTGATACCGATGGTGATATCGAGCGGAGCGACCTCATGACCACCGAAGACTGGGGGGACATCGAATCCGTCCCGAAGCGCAAGGGTGCGTTCCCGCCGTGGCTGTGGTTCTGCGGCTCGGGGTGCCTGATCGTCGTACTGCTGCTCATCGGGCTACTCGCCCTCGGGGCTCGATTCGTCAAGCGGGGGCAGGACGCCGAGCGCCAGTGGTCAAAGCTCGAACAGGTGCTGCCGTTCGACGAGCGCAGCGAGGCGTTCGAGCTCGTGTTCGGTTGGCAGGTGTTCGGCACCGAGGGCTACACGTTCTCCGAGAGGGACGGCGAGCTCTTCGCGCAGCTCTTGCTCGTGAGCGAGGACGACGGGAATGTGAGCGTCGAGATCGAGCCTTCCAGCGTGAGTGAGCACGAGGACATCACCCTCACGATCCAAGGTCGGGAGCTTCAAGCCGTGCGACTCGACGGGGATTCCGAGTCCCACGGACCTTGGTGGATGCCCCAGAACGAGGGCGGCGCCTCGCTCCTCGTGGACCTGACGGCCGAGGGCGCGTCACAGAACCTGATGCTCATCCTGATTCGGCAGGGATCGAGCGACCCGGTCACCGAGCAGGACGTGGCGCGATTCCTCGCCCCATTCCACGTGGGGCCGGATCGTCTGCCCCTCGACGAGCTCATGTCCGATGAAGAAGAGGGAGAAGAGGAAGAACAGAAGGACGACGGACCGCGATGACCGGGACGGCGGACGAGCCGCGCGAGAAGCTCTCCGGCGTCATAGCGATGGGGCTCGGGCTGCTCGTCGTCGTGACCGCCGTGCTCGCCCTCACCGTCCTGCGCTCGACCGGTATCGACGGCGAGGCCCTGCTCGGCGAGCGATTCGAACTCTCGGAGCTGCCGTTCGAGCTCGAGGTGCTCGATGCATTCCGGCTCCCGCAGGGGGAGGAGGTCGTGATCCTCGGCGATCCGGAGGCTGTCCGCGGGCCGGATGCAGCGGCGCTCGACGCGAAGCTGGCCGAGCTTTCGCCCGAGGAGCCCACGCCGCAGCCGGCGGGTGACCGCGACGACGGTGAAGATGACGCGAAGTTCGACTGGGGGGTGCTGCCGATGGGCGCGGAGCTCACGCCGCCGATCGAGCTGGCCTTCATCTGGTATCCGCCGAGCCAGGGCGAGAAGATCCTCGAACGGCAGTTCGGCCGGCTCGAATTCAAGGATCTCTCGCAGGTCGATTGGGACGGCGGGACGGTCGTCGTCGACTCGGGCCCCCTCGACTGGGGTGACTACACGACCCACTTCGTGCGCGAGCGCATACTCGCGCGCGACGACGGCCGGCCGGTGTTCCACGAGACCGCGCGCGTCAACCTGACCCTCGGGACGCGTTGCTGCGTGCTCTACATGCGTTGGCCGCGCGGGATGCCGGGCTCGAAGCAGCGCATCCGGGAAGTGCTGGAGTGGGTGTCGCCGCGGCCCGAGTGAGGGCCCGATTCGGCCCGTCACCGGGCCAGGAATCACCGATTCGGGAGGGCCTGCGCTGGTGCGAGAGAAGTCGAGTAGGGTCTCCGGGAGGAACAATAGCGTTCGATCCCGGGCGTGCGCACAATTCTCGATACGAGCACCTCGTCCACCCGCGACTTGCGACACTCTACTTCCAACCTCCTGTCTAGCGCCGAGGATACGTCAGGCACCGCCCAGCTCCAGCTCGAGGGTATGAAGCATGCAACCGAGCCGCTTCGCGCAGAGCTCGCACGGGCTGAAGAGGAGAATGCCAACCTCGTACGCTTCGAGGTCGTGGACGCACGATTTCGCTACGTCAAGAGTGCACTCGTGATACTCAACCCACAGATCGAGATCGAAGTTTGGAACGGCACAGCGCAGGCTATCGCGACCGCACACTTCCATGCGGTGCTTTCTACACCGGGAAGAACAGTACCGTGGGTCGAGGGTGACCTCGTAGAGAACACTAGCGGTGGCCTCGAACCTGGTGAATCGAGCACCTGGAAGATGCGGTGCGGCTGGCCATGGAGTCAGGCCCCACAGGAAGGTCACGAGTTGGAACGGCACGTCGTCCCAACGTACTTGAGAGGAGCCGGCGGCGAGCCCATTGGCGGAAGCGACACCCTGGAAGGGAGCCGCGAATTACTGCAGAGCGCTCGGTGCAGTGCAGCGCGTCGGGTGGAGGACGCCAAACAGTCTGTCGAGGTGGCAAGGGAGAGGCTCGGGTCCTCGCCGCGAGGCACGCGGCAGGAAGCTTGATGGGCCGCGCGGCTCCCCGGTTGGCGACACTGAGCGGTTGAGATCAACTATCTTCTCCCCACTCCGATTCTTGCCAACGCTACAATCTGTCCGTTCGCGCAATAACAGAGGAGACCCTGCGATGGGAATTGACCGACGATCATTCGTGTTACTGAGCAGCATGGCGGCCGCGGGCGGGCTGAGCCAGGTCGTGCGAGCGGTGAGCCCTTCACAATCCAAGCCCCGAACGGGCCTGCGCACGATCACCTACAACGTGCTCGCGTTTCACGGATTCAAGAAGACCGAGGACAACAAGCACGTGCTCGCCCGGGCGCGGAGCCAGATGGCGCGGCGCATCGCGCTCGAACTCGCCTTGCACCAGCCGGACCTCGTGACCTTTCAGGAATCTCCATCAGAGAAACGGGTGGCGGAGGTGGCCACGCTGCTGGACATGAACTACGCGTACTTTCGCGGTAGCTTTCCCGGCACGATCATGACACGGCACGAAATCCTCGAGTCGACCAACTGTCCCCTCGTGGAGGGCACGCGCCCCAAGGACCTCTTCACGCGACATTGGGGCCGAGCCGTCATCCAGCGCGAAGAGGGCGAATTGGTCGTGTTCACCGCCCATCTCCATCCAGGCAAGGTGGAGGTACGAGAACGCGAGGTCACGGAGATGCTGAAGGTCATGCAGGTCGACCGCGACGCGGGCCGCACGATCCTCTTTCAAGGTGATCTGAACCACAAACCCGATGGCCCCGAGTATCCGCGATGGGTCGCGGCGGGGCTCGTCGATTCGTTTGCGGCCAAGGGAAGTGGGCAGCCGCTCACGATCCCGAGCACTACGCCCAATAAACGAATCGACTACATCTGGGCCTCTGCGGACCTGGCGTCGCGCGTATCAGAGTGCCGCGTGTTGTTCGAAGGCGCCTTCCGGACGAACCCGGAGGATACTCGTTCCTTTGCTCTGAGCGACCACATCCCGGTGTTGGCCGTGTTCGAGTGAGTCAATCACCACTGCCGTCGATCGCGCGCGCGACGACTTCGGCGAGGTGCACGACCTCGACGTCCATCGCCGCGCGGCGGATGCCCGACTCCCACTGCAACTGGCAGCCGGGGTTCGCGGTGACGAGCACCTCCGCGCCGCTCGCACGCAGGGCCGCGAGCTTGCTGTCGAGGACGTCCTGGCTGTCCTGCGGGCGCAGGAGCGAGTAGATACCGGCGGAGCCGCAGCAGCTCTCTGCATCCTCGAGCTCGAGGAGCTCCACGCCTGGGATGCAGTCCAGTAGCGCGCGGGGCTCACTCCGGATCCCTTGACCGTGGCAGAGGTGGCACGGGTCGTCGTAGGTGGTGGGCCGCGTTGGGGCGGAGTCCGCGGCTTCCCGCAACGCCGCCGTGAGGCGTTCGCGGCGTTCCGGCTCGGCGAGGAATTCCGCGAAGTCGCGCGTGCGCGCGCCGAACGCGGCGGCGCGCTCGCGCCACTCGGGGTCGTCCGCGAGCAGGCGCCCGTACTCCTTCATGTGCGCGCCGCAGCCGGCGCTGTTGACGACGATCGGCAGCGGCGCGCCACTGTCGTCTACGAGTGCGTCGAAGGCCGCGATCGTCCCGCGGGCGAGCGTGCGCGCTCCGGCGAGGTCCCCGTTGTGAGCGTGGAGCGCGCCGCAGCACACGTGGTCCGGGGCACACCGGCTCTCGACGCCCGCGGCGGCGAGGCTGCGCACGGTCGCGCGGTTCACGCGCCCGTACAGCTCGGGCATGACGCAGCCTTCGAGCACGGCCGCCGACTCCCGCGCCGGTCCTTGCGCCGGCGTCGAAGCGGGCAGGGGCGTGCGCTCGGCGCGCGAGGGCACCCTCGGGAACGACGCGAGCATGCGCCCACGGAGCCCGAGCAGCGGTGCGGCGATCCGCAGCGCGCCGGTCCTCTGCGCCAGCCCGAGCAGCGTCACCGTGAGACGCAGCCAGCGCCGGCTCGGCAGCACGACACGGAACCCGAGCCAGCGCGCGAGCCGCGCGAGGGGGCCGGGGCGCGCGCGGGTCGCTAGGGCGTCGCGCGTGAACTCCATCATCGCGCCGAACTCCACGCCCGCCGGGCAGACGCTCTCGCAGTGGCGACAGACGAGGCAGAAGTCCATCTCCTCGGCGAAGTCCGCGTTCGCTTCGATGCGGTCCTCCGCAACGGCGCGCATGAGGTGGATGCGGCCGCGCGGGCTGGAGGACTCGCGGCCCGTGAGCTGGTACGTCGGGCAGGTGTCGAGGCACAGCCCGCAGTGGATGCAGTCGAGGCTCCTCGCGTAGTCGACCAGTGTCTCGGAGTCCATCGTCATGCGACCAGGTTCCGTCACGCGCGGCACGGGAAGAGCGGAGACGCGAAGGTGCCGGCGGGGTCGAAGCTCTCGCGCAGGCGGGTCATCCACCGGGCGGCGGGGCCCTCGTCGTTCGTTCGCGCGAGCGCGCGGTGGACGGCCGCGGGCACGGCGAGCGGGTCGAGCCGCACCTCCGCCGGCGCGAGCAGGTCGCGCAGCTCGGAGGCGAGCGCGACGAAGCTCTCCGGCTCGGTCGCCGCGTCTCCGGGGAGGAACACGTCGACGATGCCGGCGAACGGCTGGGCGAGGAAGCGCGGTTGCAAGCCGCGCGCTCCTGCAAAGTCCCGCGTGCTGTCGATGGCACTCGGTAGCTGCGACGGGAGGCACACCATCCGAAAGGCCGGCCAGCGGCCGTTGCGCCGGCCCAGATCGCGGACGAGAGCGCGGTGGCACCGCGCCCCTTCGTCGTCGCGACGCTCGGCGTCGCCGAGGACCCGCTCCACCTCGTCCGCTTCCCAGCGGACCTGTTCGGAGTGTCCCGCGAGGAAGACGTGCAGGCGGAAGTCCTCATCCACCCCTTCGAGCGTCACGGCCAGAGGAGCGATGGGCAGGGCGCGCACGGCCTCCGCCGCTTCGAGGGCCGGCCGGGCGGCTGGGTAGGTCGCCGTCAGGGCGGCCTCGCGTTCGGGCTCGGCGAAGAGCCGCAGGCTCGCCTCGAGCACGACGCACAGCGTGCCGCGTGAACCGCAGTACAGGCGGTGCAGGTCGAAGCCCGTCACGTTCTTGACGAGGCGCCCGCCGCTCTTCGCGATCGTGCCGTCCGAGCGCACGACGCGCACGCCGAGGACGTGGTGGCGGACAGGGCCGAAGCGCGTGCGGTCGGGGCCCGACTGGGACGCGCCCAGCACGCCACCGAGCGTGGCCTCGTCCGGATGCGGGACGTCCGGTGTGAGACGATGGCCGCCCGCGAGGACCGTGCGCGCGAGCTCGCCCATGCGCGCGCCGGCGCGCGCGGTGAGTGTGCCATCGCCCGGCTCGTACGCGACGACGTCGCGCAGCTTGCGCATCGATAGCGCGAGGTCGCAGGCGCCCTCCGCGGCTTCGGGCCGGCAGAAGTCGAGCTTCGTCCCGAGCCCGATCGGGAGCACCTTCAGGCCGTCGCGCGCCGCGCGTTCGACGATCGCGACGACCTCGGCTTCGGACGCGGGCGCGGCGATGGGGTAGGCGCCCTCGTGCGACACCTCGATGCCGTCCCGCGCGAGCGTTTCCGCCAGCGCGGAGCCGCTCTCCGTCACGGCCTGGCCTCTTCGGCGCGCATCCCACCGGGGATGGGCCGCGTGCGCGTCTCCATGCACGCGCGCAACGGGAGCATCTTGCCGGGATTCATGCGCCGGTCCGGGTCGAGCGCCACGCGCGCGAGGTCCATCGCCGCGAGGTCGGCGGGCGAGAAGAGCAGCTTCATCTGCTCCTGCTTCTCGAGCCCGACGCCGTGTTCGCCGGTCAGCGAGCCGCCGACGTCGACGCAGGCCTGCATGATCGCGCGGCCGGCCGCGAGCACGCGCTCCACCTCGTCCGGATCGCGCCGGTCGTAGGAGATGTTCGGGTGCAGGTTGCCGTCCCCCGCGTGGAACACGTTGGACATCTTGAGCCCGCGCTTCGTGCACTCGTCCGTCGCGAGCCGGACGATCTCGCGCAGGCGCGTGCGCGGCACGACGACGTCGGCCACGTACAGATCCGGCGCGATGCGGCCCATCGCTCCGAACGCGCCCTTGCGCCCGGCCCAGAGCCGTTCGCGCTCCTCGGCGTCGCGCGCGCTGCGCAGCTCGAGCCGCCCGTGCCGCGCGAGGATCGGTTCGATGCCCTTGACGGTCGTCTCGACCTCGAGCTCGCCGCCTTCGATGTCGAGCAGCAGCACGGCCTCGGCGTCCGTCGGATAGCCCGCGGCGAAGACGCTCGCCTCGACCGCCTGGATCGTCAGCTTGTCGAGGATCTCGATCGCCGACGGCTCGAGGCGCGCGGCGATGATATCGGTGACGCTCTCACACGCGGCGTCGAGCGACGGGAAGATCGCGAGCAGGGTCTGGGTGGCGGCCGGCATCGGCGTGAGCTGGATCGTGATCTCCGTCGCCAGCCCGAACATGCCCTCCGAGCCCGTGAAGAGCCCGATGAGGTCGTAGCCGTCGGGATCGGCGACGGGGTGCGACAGGTCGAGCACCTCGCCCTCGGCCGTCACGATCACGAGCCCCAGTACATGGCGCGTCGTCGAGCCGTACCGGAAGCAGTGCGGCCCGCCGGCGTTCTCGGCGACGTTGCCGCCGATCGTACACGCTTTCTGGCTCGAGGGATCCGGGGCGTAGAACAGTCCGTGCTTGGCGCACGCGCGGCTGATGGCGATGTTGACGACGCCCGCCTGGACGATCGCATAGCGGTCGCTCGCGTTCACCTCGAGCACGTCGCGCATGCGCGCCGTCCCGATCGTCACGCCGCCGGGGACCGGCGTCGCCCCGCCCGAGAGTCCCGTGCCGGCGCCGCGCGGAACGACGGGGATGCCCGCCTCGTGCAGGACGCGCATGCACCGCGCCGTCTCGTCGGTGTCCCGCGGCAGGAGCACGAGCTCGGGCATTTCACGCTCGAGCGTCAGGCCGTCGGACTCGTAGGCGAGCCGGCGCATGCGGTCGGCGACGATGCCGGCCTCGCCGACGATCGATGCCAGGCGGTCGAGAGTGCGCCGGTCCATGGTCGACAAGCTTAGGGCCCGTCCGGAAATAAACGTTACATTTCGCCGGCCCTCGGCGCCCGTGGCTGCGTTGCGCCTCCTCGGAAACCAGCTAGGTTGCCTGCGTCGGCGCGCCTTGCCACGAGCGCCGATGCCTCGCCGAAATGTGACGTTTATTCCCGGACGGGCCCTTAGCGTTCGGCCTGTTCGACTGGAGGGGAACTTCGGGGCTCCTCAGCGGCGTCCCGAGGCGACGCGAGTTCGCTGTCGGCCGTGGAGGAGTGGCGCGAGGTCGGCGGGCCGTTCCGCATGGAACCGCCGCGCCGGGACTCGGGTGATCCCCGGCATCCGCGACCCGTGCGTCACGCAATCCCGCCCTCGCCTCGCTCTCCGCGCGATTGCCCGGAGGAGACCTGGCAGCAACCCCGGCGAGTGGTGCGAGGCCGCTCGGGCGCGCCCTCTTCGCGTGTGCGCGGGCCGAGCGAGAGCGGTTCGAGCACGGCTCTCGATCGGAGCGATTCATTGGATGGGGCTCGACCGGAGCGCGGGGGTGGTCCAACCTGTACCGCGATGGTCGAACCGGATCGCAATTCCAGGCGCACCAGGCTCCTGCTGCTCGCGCTGCTCGTCGCGGTCAAGTCGCTGTTCGTGGTCGTGCTCGCCGATGTCTTCTTCTACGGCGAGGAGCTCGAGAAGGGTACCGTCGCGAAGGCGCTGATCGACGGACTCGGGCTGCCCTACCACGAGCTCGTCTACCACGAATACGAGGGCGGCGGATTCGTCGTCAGCCACCTGAAGGCGCTCGCGTTCCTCCTCGTCGGCGAGAGCGTCCTCGCGCACAAGCTCGTGGCGATCCTCACGTGCGCGCTCGTGTTCTGGGCGGGGCTGGCGCTCGTCGAACGGCACTTCGGGCGCAGGGCCGCAACCCTCTTCGGGCTCCTGTTCATCTTCGGGCCGGGGAGCTTCCAGCGGCTGTCGATGCTCTCGCTCGGGATCCACTTCGAGGCCTCGTTCTTCGTGCTGATCGTGCTCGATCGGGCGTTCACGCTCGCGTTCGATCGGGGCTCTGGGACGCGGCGCGACGTCGTCGTGCTGGGCCTCGCGGCGGGCTTCGGGACCTACTTCAGCTACCAGGTCCCGCTCGTCGCCCTGTACGCGACCGGCCTCTTCCTCCTGTTCCGCCGCGAGCTCGTCTTCGGCCGCCTCGCGCTGGTCGGGCTCGGGGCGTTCGCGGTCGGCGTCCTGCCGCTCGTCTGGATGGCGGCGAACGTCGGGGGTGCCGTCTTCGACATCCACGGCACGGAGCTCGCTGCGCCCGGCGGCGGACTCGCGCCGCTCGGTGAGTTCCTGCGCTCCATCTACATGGATTGGGGCGCGCGCGAGGGTGGACCGATCGCAATGTTGGGAGTGGTGCTGTACCCGCTCGCCGCGCTCGGCGCCGTGGCGTGGGCGCTCGGATCGGCGCGCGGAGTACGCCGTAGGAAAGCGCTGGGGCTCGTCGGCTTCCTCGGGTTCTGGCTCGCCGTGTACGTCGCGAGCGGGTTCGTGCAGGGCGCGGTGTACCACTGGTTCCAGTTCATGCGGTTCGCTCCGTTCACGATCGTCGCGCTCGCGCTCGTCGCCGCGGCGCTCGGCGCGGGCGCTCCGCGCGGGGTCCGGATCCCCGTCGCGATCCTGCTGGCGTTCGGTCTCCTCCAAGCCGTGATGATCGTGATGGATGCGAGTCCGCGGACCATCCCCGAGAACGTGCACGTGCTCGCGGTCACGAAGGGCTACGACTACAGCGGGTTCGCGGCGAAGCTCCTGAAGCGCCGCCCGCGCACGCCCGAGGGCTGGGCGCCGCTCGTCTCGTTCGAAGAGCCTTCGCGCGAGCTGCTCTTCGCCGAGCTCGCGGAGGAAGCCTACCGCGACGATCCGCGGCCGTTCGCGGCCGTCGTGCGGGAGCTCGAGGGCGTCGGCGGCGCTGGCTGGCGCGACTTTCTGCGGGGGCTCGGGCGCTACGTGATGCTCCACGCGGGGGGCGACTTGAACAGCGCGCTCGCTGCGACCAATGCCATCGAGAACGGCACGGGCCGGCTCCTCGCCGAGGCACTCGGGCGAACGGGCAAGGGCTTCGCCGTGACGCCCGATGCGATCCGCGCCGAGGTGCACGGCGTCCTCGATTCCGTCGACGGCGAAGCGCGAGCCGCATACCTCGAAGGCGTCGGCGCGCGCGTCTGCCGGCGGATGGTCGTCGGTCCGTACAGCGGTGCTCTCTTCGCCCTCGAGCCACAAGCGGCACGCGGCTTCGTCGTGGACCTCGCCTTCGACGCGGGGGACCGTGAACACCTGCTCGCGGGCTTCGACGCGGAGTGGGCGCGGAGAACGCTCCGCCGGTGAGACCAGGGCCCGAGTCTCCAGGTTGCGTTAGCGTCAGAAGCCCGCGCGGACCTCTCCCACGTCGATCCCGAGTCCGGGCGGGGTCCGGGCGCGCCGGGCCAGCCTGGGTTATCCATGAATACGCACCCAGAGCGCTCCCTCTCAGTCCCTGCCGGCACTCTTCACGCACCGGCGTCCTCGACGACCGGCACCGGTTGTCGGCGGGGCCGGTGCGCGCAAGATCATGGGCAGGAGCTGAGTTGAAGCACTTTGGGCATTTCTTCATGAATGACCCGGGCTAGGATTCCCGCATGAACGCACTGCCGCGGATCATCCAGGGCGGAATGGGCGCCGGCGTCTCGGGTTGGCAACTCGCGAACGCCGTCTCGCGCACGGGAAACCTGGGCGTCGTCGCCGGAACCGCCCTCGACGTCATCCTCGCGCGCCGGCTGCAGAACGGTGACCGGGGCGGACACATGCGTCGCGCGCTGGCCGAGTTCCCGATTCCCGGCGTCGCCGCGCGCATCCTGAAGCGCTACTTCATCGCGGGCGGCAAGCGCGAGGAGGCGGCCTTCAAGAGCAAGCCGATCCTCTC
>SMVQ01000060.1 GCA_004357655.1 Planctomycetota bacterium | reverse complement strand
GTGCGCTTCGCCGCGGGCGGCCCGGTCTGGGCGCCCGGCTTCCGGCACCTTTCCACCGCGTTCGCGCCGATCGAGTTCCGGTTCAAGGAGGCGCCCGAGGACTTCCGCGTGACCGAGCTTCCGCTCTTCGAGCCGGCGGGTGAGGGCACGCACCTCTTCTTCGAGCTCGAGAAGCGCGGGCTCTCGACGCGCGCCGCCATCCGCCGCATCGCGGCCGCGACGGGCAGGCGGGAGTCGGACGTCGGCTACGCCGGACGCAAGGACGCGCAGGCGGTCACGCGCCAGACGCTCTCGGTCGAGCACGTCGAACCGGATGCGCTGCGGGCGCTCGCCCTGCCCCGGATCAAGATTGGGCGCATCGCGCGCCACCCGAGCAAGCTGCGGGTCGGTCAGCTCGCCGGCAACCGCTTCGAGCTCCTGCTGCGCGGGATTTCGCGCGCGGGCCACGAGCGGTTGCTCGAGGTGCTCGCGTTGCTCGAGACCACGGGCGTGCCCAACTACTACGGCGCCCAACGCTTCGGGCGCGCAGGCCTGACCCACCACCTGGGTCTCCTGCTCTTGCGCCACGAACACGCGGCCTACGTTCTCGCGCTCGCCTCGCCGGAGCATGCCCCGGACACGCCCGCATCGCGCGAGCTGGCGGCCGCGATCGGGAGCGGCACGCGCAGTGCCCACCGCGGTCTCGCGCGCCTCGCGCGCCATCTGGACCCCGACCTCGCCGTGATCGCGCGTCAGCTCGCGCGCCGGCCGGGGGACATGGCGTCGGCCGTGCGCGCCGTGCTGCCCCGGACCCGCCAGCTCCACATCTCCGCGCTCCAGTCGCTCGTCTTCAACCGCGTGCTCGCGCACCGGCTCGCGGAAGCCTCGGAGGCAGGCGGCGGAGAGGGCGCCCCGGGCATCGGTCGCGTCGTCCCAGGCGACGTCGCGCTCATCGCGGAGAGCGGCGCCGTGTTCTCCGTGACCGACACCGAGGATCCGGTCGAGCTCGAGGCCCGCGCCGCGCGCTTCGAGATCAGCCCGACGGGACCGATCCCCGGTGCGCGGATGGCCGCGGCGACAGGCTGGACCGCGGCGGTCGAGTCAGCGGCGCTCCTGCCGGAGGGGCTCCAGCTCGAGGATTTCGGACGCATCGGGCCGCGCGTCAACCAGGGGGGCGCGCGCCGCCCGCTCCGCGCCCGCATCCGAGACCTGTCCGCGGCCTGGGAGGACGATGTCACGACGCTCGCCTTCACGCTCCCGAAGGGCGCCTTCGCGACGGTGGTGCTCGAGGAGCTCCGGAAGGAGCGACGCCCGGAGTGAGGCGCCGGGGCGGTCCCGGGGGGCCCCGTCCCGCATGGGGCGATTGCGCCGGCCCCTGCCGCGGGTCCGCGCAGGAGGAACTTCCCATGCTGGGCGGCCCTCGCGCCCCTGGCTGCGTCGCGGGTCCCCTTCGAACGACCCGCGGGGGTCGTCTCGATCGGCCTCTGGCAGACCGGGGCTTACCTCTCCGATGTATGCGGCGCGGACGGATCGATGCGCCTGGCCAGGGGCGACGAGGGCGCGCCGAAACGTTGCCGTTATTCTCGGACGGGCCCTCAGGGCCCGTCCGGAAGTAAACGTCACATTTCGCCGGCCCTCGGCGCCCGTGGCTGCGTTGCGCCTCCTCGGAAACCCGCTAGGTTGCCTGCGTCGGCGCGCCTTGCCACGAGCACCGATGCCTCGCCGAAATGTGACGTTTATTCCCGGACGGGCCCTAAGCTGGCGCCTCTGCGGTGGACGATGAACCACACGGTCCCGTGGGGGGCCGAGCCGCGCATGACGAGCGAACCCTCCGAGCCCTACCCGCCGCCGCCCCCCCTCGCGAGCGATCACCCTCCCCGCGGCCCCGATCGCCGGCGGCGGGCGACCCCGCGCTTCTCGCGGTACTCCTTCGTGGGCGGTCGCCGGCGCGAGATCCGGCGCGGCCACGAGGCGGAGGGCACGTACGTCGACCTCTACGGACCCTATCTCTTGATCGCTCTCCTCTGGGTCGCGCTCATGAACGTGGGCGACAGTTTCTTCACGCTCGTTCACCTCCAGGCGGGCGGGATCGAGCTCAACCCGATCGCGGAGCGCCTGCTCCAGACGGGTCGCTTCGGGTTCGTGTTCTGGAAGTGCCTGCTGATCGGGTTGGCGCTCTTCGTGCTCGCCCTCCACAAGAACTTCCGGCTCGCCCGGATCGGGATCTGGGTTGCGGCGGCGTCGTACACGCTGTTGGTCTCCTACCATCTCGTGCTGTTCAAGATCTGAGGTGGAGCGGCCCAGTCCGGGGGTCTAGACTCGATGCCCCGGTGGTCACTCAGGCGATCGGCCGGGAATACGCAGCGGTCCCGATCGTCCGCACGCACGCATGAGTCCGTCCCATCCGTACTATCTGCCGACCCCTGTGCGCCGCGCGCCCGGCAGCATCCTCGTCACGGGCGGCGCCGGGTTCATCGGCGGGTGCGTGGCGCGCGAGCTCCTGGCCGGTGGTACCCGCGTGGTGGTCGCGGACGACCTGTCGAGCGGGTTCGCGGCCCGGGTGCCGGGCGAGTGCGAGCTCCACCGAGTCGACGTCTCCGATCCCGCGCGCCTCACGGCGCTCCTCACCGGGGCCGGGCCGTTCGACGCCGTACTGCACCTCGCGGCGCGCGTCGGCGTGCGGCGCGTGCTCGCGGCCCCCGAGGCGTGCCGGCACGAGAACCTGGCCGGCGTGCGAGCACTCCTCTGCGCGCTGGAGTCCCTGCCGGCGGGGAAGCGCCCGCGCGTGTTCGCCGCTTCGACGAGTGAAGTGTACCGGGAGAAGCGCGGACCGCTCGAAGAGTGCGACGCTGTGCGCGACGAGCGCGGCGTGGGCCGTTGGGCCTATGCGGGCTCCAAGCTCGCGGGCGAGCGCGCCCTCGACGCCGCACGACACCTGTGGCCCGATGGTGCGGGACCCGTGCACCTGCGCTTCTTCAACGTCGTCGGACCGGGCCAGGACGCGGAGTCGGGCATGGTGCTGCCGACGTTCGTCGAGCAGGCGCTCGCCGGCCGGCCGCTCACGGTCCACGGCGACGGCACGCAGGTGCGCACGTTGGGCCATGTCGACGACGTGGCCCGGGCGCTCGCGGCGATCGTGCGCGAGCCCGGATTCCCGGCCGGGGCGTTGAACCTCGGCGGGACCGCGCGCACCACCGTGCTCGCGCTCGCGGAGGAAGTCTCCCGCGCGTGCCGCGCGCGCACGGGCGTGCGGGCCCCGGTCGCTACGGTGGATCCGCGGCGCGTGCTCTCGCCTAGCTTCGAGGCGGTGACATACCGGGTTCCGTCCTTCGGGCGCGCGCGCTCGCTCGGTGTGCGCATCCCCGCCCGCGCCCTCGCGGCGATCGTCGCCGATACGATCGAACGACACGAAGACCTGCGGCACCCGCGCGCGGAGACTTGTCCCCGCGCGGGCTCCGGGAGGAGCGTGTGCGCATCGCCCGCGTCCTGACGCGACTGAACCTAGGCGGACCCGCGCGTCAGGCGCTCGCCTCCGACCCACTGCTGCGCGAGCGCGGCCACACGGTTCGGCTGTTCACGGGCCGGCCCGAGCCAGGCGAGGGCGACTTGTTCGCGACGTTCGAGGAGCGCGGGCTGGACGTCGTCCGGGTCCCGGGACTCGCGCGCAAGCTCACACTCGTGGGGGACCTTCGGGCGCACCGTTTTCTCACGCGGGCATTCAAGGAGTTCGCGCCCGACGTCGTGCACACCCACGCCTCGAAGGCCGGGCTGCTCGGGCGCTGGGCGGCCCTGAAAATCCCTGAGACGGCGTGCGTGCACACGTTCCACGGCCACGTGCTCGAGGGCTACTTTCCGCCCACGATCTCGCAGGGCCTCATCGCGGCCGAGCGCCGACTCGCGCGGCGCACGCGACGGATCATCGCCGTCTCCCACGCGACGGCCGACGACCTCGTGCGGCTCGGGGTCACGGGCGAGGACCGGCTCGTCGTCGTCCCGCCCGGTGTCGACCTGGACGCTCTGCTCGCGCTTCCGACCGCTCCCGCGGGCCGCACGGGCGCCCTGCGCAGCATCGTCGGCGCGGATGCGGGCACCGTGCTCGTCGGCGTGGTCGGCCGCCTGGCCGAGGTGAAGCGACCCGAGCGCGCCGTCGACGTCTTCGAGTTGCTCGCCCAGCGCCACCCGGAGCTCCAGCTCGTGTTCGTCGGGGACGGAACGGAGCGCCGGCGTCTCGAGCGGCGTATCCGGCGCGGAGGGGCTGCGGTGCGGGAGCGCGTCCACGTGGTGGGGGCGCGGCCGGACATGCCGGTGGTCCTCGCCGAGCTCGACGTGCTGCTCCTGACGTCGCGTGCCGAAGGGATGCCCGTGGCGCTCATCGAGGCCGCCGCGGCCGGCCTGCCCGTCGTGGCCGCGCCGGTCGGCGGCGTGCCCGAGCTCGTCGTCCACGAGCGGACGGGTTTCCTCGGAGAGACGACCGACGAGCTCGCCTTCCATCTCGCGGCGCTCCTCGCCGATCCCCGGCTGCGGCGGGAGGTCGGCCACCGCGCGCGGCTTCGCGTCCAGGACCGGCACTCGGCCGCGGTGCTGGCGGACAAGCTCGAGGAACTGTATCGAGTGGTCACGGAAGAAGCCGGATGAAGCTGCTGATGGTCAGTGGCGACCGCCAGGTCGTGATCGGGGAGAAGGGTCCCTTCCACTCGATGCAGCGCGAGTTCTCGCGCTACTTCGAGCGCATCGACGTGATCTGCCCCCGTGCGGACGGCCCCATCACGACGCGCGTCATCCACGGCAACGTCCATTTTCACCCCGCGCCGTGCGGACGGGTGGGCATGGTGAACTACATCGAGGGCTGCGGGACGCACCTCATCCGCCAGCACGGGCACCGGCTCGTCACGAGCCACGACTACGGCTGGTTCTACAACGGCTTCGGGAGCGCGCGCATCGCCCGCGCCACGGGCGTGCCCTATCTCTCCGAGCTGCATCACATCCCGGGCATCCCCGTGGCCGTCAACCTGCGCGATCGGTTCGACCGCTATGTTGCGCGCAAGTACGTGGGCTGGGCGCGGTCTCGCGCCATCGCCTTCCGCGTCGTCAACAAGGAGGAGCTGCCGAGCCTCCTGCACAGTTGGGGCGTGCCGCTCGCGCGGATCCTCGTCCTGCCCTCCCTCTACATCGATCAGGACGTGTTCCACGAGCGGCAGGAGGTGTCGGGCGAACCGCGAGAGCCGGGTGAGCCGGAGCAGGACCTCCTGTTCGTCGGGCGCATGGTGAACAACAAGGGCGTCGATCGGATCATCGATGCCATGGCGATCCTCGCGCGGCGCGGCATGCGCCTCACGGCGCTCTTCGTGGGCAAGGGCCCCCTCCGGCCCGCGCTCATGCGGCGGAGCGTGAAGCGCGGCCTCGCGGACGTCGTGCGGTTCGTGGAGTGGGTCGACTCCCCCGCGGATCTGGCGCAGCTCTATCGGGCGAGCCGGGTGTGCGTGTGCGCTTCGACGTGCGAGGGTGGACCGCGGTTCACCGTCGAAGCGATGGCGTGCGGCACGCCGGTCGTCAGCACGGCGGTGGGCGTGATGGGGGACCTGCTGGGCGACGGCCGGGCCGGCGGGCTGGCGGGGTTCGACGCGAAGGGGCTCGCGGACGGACTCGAGCGCGTCCTCGCCGACGAGGCGGGGCTCGCAGCGAAGGGGCGGCACGCCGCCGAGCTCGCCCGGAACTTCGAGTACGCCCGCGCCCTCGGCGTGTACGCGAACGGCCTGCGCCGTCTGGCCGGCGAGACGGAGCTCACGCTGTGAAGCTGCTCTTCGTCACGCAGGTCCTCGACGGCGGCGACGCCGTGCTCGGGTTCGTCGTGCGGTGGGTCCAGGGCCTCGCGGCGCGGTGTGAGCGCGTGCGCGTGATCGCGCTGGAGGTCGGCGACCTGTCGGCGCTGCCGTCGAACGTCGACGTGCGCGTCCTCGGCCGGAAGGGGCGCCTCGGCCGGTACTTCCGTTACCAGCGATTCCTCTCGGAGGCGTTCGAGGCGGAGGGCTTCGACACGCTGCTGTCGCACATGGTGCCGCGCTACTCGACGGCGGCGGCGCGCAGCGCGGCGCGCCACGGCGTCGGACACTTCCTCTGGTACACGCACAAGGGTGTGGACGCGCGCCTGCGGAAGGCCGTCACCGTGGTGGACAAGGTGTTCACCGCAAGCCCCGAGTCCATGCGCGTCGAGACGCCGAAGAAGGTCGTGACCGGGCACGGCATCGACCTCGAGCACTTCGCCATGGACGGGGCGCCGCCGGACGGCCCTCCGCGGTTGCTCGCCGTGGGGCGGCTCACGCCGGCGAAGGACCCGCACACCCTGCTCGCGGCGCTCGCGCTGCTCGTCGCGCGCGGCCGTGACGTTCACCTGGATCTCGTCGGTGGGGGACTCGCCGCCGGCGACTCCGCCTTCGGGGACGAAGTGCGCGCGCGCATCGCGGAGGAGGGGCTCTCCGGCCGCGTCACCCTGCACGGCGCCGTGCCCTACCGCGACGTCCCGGCCGCGTACCGCCGCGCGACCGTGTTCGTCTCGACGAGCCTCACGGGCAGCGTCGACAAGGTCGTGCTCGAGGCCATGGCCGCCGCGCGCCCGGTCGTGACGTGCAACGAGTCCTTTCCACCGCTCTTCGCCGAGCTGGGCGAGGACGCGGCGCGGCTCGCGTTCCAGCAAGGCGACGCCGCGGAGCTCGCGCAGCGCATCGAGGGACTCCTGGACCTCGATGGCCAAGAGCGCGCGGCGCTCGGCGGGCGGCTGCGGGGGATCGTGGCGCGCGACCACGAGGTCGACGCGCTCATGGCGCGGCTCGTCGCCGAGATGGGTGGTGGCGGGTGAGCGCCGCGTCCGTCACTCCCCGCCCGGAGATCGTCGAGCCCGTCCAGCGCGTGCTCGGTTGGCTCTTGTCCCTGCGCGATGCGGATGGCCGCATCGTGTGCCCCGAGCACCGGATCGAGCACACGGGCAAGAGCGCGGGCGTCATCGTCATGGCGTGCGAGCTGGCGCGCCACGCGCAGGGGGAGGACAGGGACGCCCTGCTCGACGCCGCGGTCGAGCAGGCGCACCGGCTGGTCGCGAACCTCGTGCGCGAGGAGGACAGCGCGTGCCACACCTTCCGCCCTGGCCGCCACGACCCCTACAACTGCTCGAACAACGTCATCGACGGCGGCGCTTGCAGCGACGCGCTCGCGGAGCTCGTGCTCACCTTCGGCGACCGGCTCGACCCGCGCGAGCGCGCGGCATTCGCGGACGCCGCGGTCCTGCACGCCCAGACCTATTTGCGATATGCCGTGCTGGACAAGGGTGTGCCGGCGCAGCGCGCATGGGCCATGACGGGCGTCGCCGGCGCGTGGAAGCTCGCGGGGCACGAGGTGCTGTCACTCACCACGACCGAGGGCGCCGGGATCCTGGAAGGGATCCAGCACGGGGACGGCAGCTACCCCTACCATCCGCTCGAATGGGGCGCGCCCCACGTCGGGGCGAGCGACGTGTCGGCGTTCTACCAATCGCGGGTCACGGGCTTTCTGCTCTTCAGCCTGGAGCGACTGGGGCGCGACCCGGCGGACCCGATCTTCCGCGGTCCGATCGAGCGCGGGCTCGACTTCCTGCTCGCGCTCCAGGGCCCCGATGGAACGAAGTGCGGCCTCGTCGAAGCGAAGCCGTGGTACTGGGGCGCGACGTACGAGGTCGCCTCGAATCCGTTCGACGTCTACGCGCTCTCAGCCGGCTGGCGGCACTTCGGGCACGCGCGTCTCGCCGCGGGTGCCGAGCGCGCGTTCCGGGCCTTCGTCCGCCACCTGGGTCCGAGCGGCGAGCCGTGCAGCCACATGCCAGGGCCCGGGCGGACGAAGAGCTACCAGTGCGCGACGTTCTGGGCGGGGCACTGCTCGTGGCTCGCGCGCTCGATGGTCGATCTCGAGCGCATCCTCACGCTGGCCGATGCCGCGGAGGCTTCCACCGGAGAGGGGCTGGAGCTCTCCGTCGCGGCCTGGCCCGACGCCTCGCTCGTGCGTCTCGAGGACGGCGCGGTCACAGCCTGGGTGCGGGGTGCGCGCCCCGGTTTCAACGTGCACCACGGCAGCCCGCACGGCGCGGGGCTCCTGCGCGTCTGGTCGAAGGCGCGCGGCGCGGACGTGCTCGAGCGCTGCCGGCTCGGTGGCGCGAACGAGGCGGAGTGGTCGGGGGCGCTCGGCGGCTTCGCCCCGGCACGGGGCTGGCGGAGCGGCGGCAAGGAGGTGCGGTTCGCGCTCTGGCTCGCCCGCATTCATTGGCGGGGCGGACGCGTGCAGGACGCGCTGCTCGCCCCGGCGCGAGTCTTCGCCCGTGGCGTGCTCGCGTTCGCCGGACCGCGGGTCGGCAGCGCCTTCCACCTCGCGCCGGAGACCCGGATCGATGGCCCCGGCGTCACCCTGGCGAGCCGGCTCGCGCGCCGCGACGGCACGTCGCTCGAGGACACGCGGATCGCGCGGACCTATCGCCTGGACGGGGACGGGCTCGTCGTCGTCGACGAGGTGCTCGCACGCGGCGGCGTGCGGAACCTCACGTACACGGTCCCCGCCCGCGCGACCGAGGTCGAGCGGGACGGCCTGCGCATCACCTACCGGCTGGCCTGAGCGCTCCCGTGGAGTACCCTTTCCCGGTCTCCCCGCCACCACCCGCGCTCTCCCTCCATGCCTCCGAGTGACCCCCCGAGTGATCCCCCGCAGGACCGGCCCGGCGTCGCTGCGAGCCTGCGTGCCGGCGTGAACGCGGGGGCTCTGGTGGGGACGCTGGCGGGCCTGCTCGACGGCCTGGTCAACGCTTTCGGTATCGACGCCGCGTCCTTCCTCCTCCGCGCCCAGGCCAACGGCTGGGTGGACGCGCTGTTCGGCGGGCTCCCGCGCTGGGGCGGGTTCGGCTGGTGCCTGACCCTGTTCGGCTGCATCGCGGGCAGCGCGCTCGCGTACGGCGCACTGGGGATCGGTCTCGGTCTCGCTTCCGGGCTCGTCCTCCATCCGTTCATGCGGCGCACGGGCCTCGCCTGGCGCTCCCGGACGCTGCTCGGGCTCGCCTTCGGAGCCTGGATCTTCGGCGAGGTGTATTGGTGGACTCGAGCGGTGGTCTTCTCCGGGCTACCCGCCACGGATCCGCGCCGGCTCGCTTCCGCCGGAGCGATGTTGGTGGGCGGGCTCGCGGCGGGGTTCTTCGTCGCGCGCCAGGGCAGACGGGTCCCGCGCGGCGTGAGACAGGCGATGCCCTTCGTCATCCTCGGGCTGATGCTCGTGGGCGGCCTGTTCCTGCTCGCGACGTCGGCCGGCAGCCGCTGGCGCGGCACGCTCAACGAGCGCAACCGCGAGCTCCCCAACGTCGTGATCTTCGTCGTCGACGCCCTGCGGCAGGACGTGCTGGGGTGCTATGGAGCGGAGCATGTGCGCACACCCGTCATGGATTCCCTCGCGGAGCGCGGCGTCGTGTTCGAGGACGCCTACGTGCAGGCGCCGTTCACGTGGACGAGCTTCGGCTCGATCCTCACCGGGAAGTACCCGCGCCGCCACGGGCTCGTGCGGATGGCGCCGGACGTGCGCATGGCTCCGAACGTGACCCTGCCGTTTCACCTGAAGGGCGCGACGCGCGCGGACGGTGTCCGGCTCGAGGACGGGGACTACGTCGCCGTCGCGTTCATGACGGGGACGCTCTCCCGCGAGTCGGGCCTCCTGCGCGGATTCGACGTGTACTCCGGAGCGCAGGAGGGGCGGGCGCTCGCCGACGTCCACAACCCCTGGAGCGAGTTTCGATCCCGGCTCGTGCTCTGGCAGATCACCAACAAGGTGTCCCAGCGCTTCGACAACCAGATCGTGGCGAGCACGGCGCGGAAGTGGTTCGCGTCGAATGCGGACCGCCGGTTCGTGGCGCTGGTGCACTACTACTCGACGCACACGCCTTACGATCCGCCGGAACCGTTTCGCGGCGACTACGTCGATCCGGCCTACGACGGCCCGGTGACTTCGTTTCGGGCGGAACATCGTCAGGCGATCGAGAGCGGCGCGTACGCCCCGACGCCCGCGGACGAGCGCCGGATCCGGGAGCTGTACTACGCCGGCGTCGCCCAGGCCGACGCCATGATCGGCGAAGTGCTCGATGAGCTCGAGCGGCAGGGTGTGCTCGATGACACGATCGTCGTCGTGACGTCCGACCATGGCGAGGAGCTGGGCGACCACGGTCTGTGGGAGCACAACTTCATGTACCAGACGAACCTGCGGATTCCCCTGATCATCGCGGCACCGGGTCGGTTGCCCGCGGGCCGGCGCGTCTCCGCCCTCGTCGATTCGATCGACATCGTGCCCACGCTCTGCGACCTGATCGGGGTGGGGCCGCCGAGCGATCCCCAGTTGGGCGAGCGCGGGCTCGTCGACGGCCGGAGCCTCCTGCCGCTCGTGCGCGGCGACGTAGAAGCCGTGCGCGAGTTCTCGTTCGCGGAGAACGGGCGCTTCCTCTCCATCCAGGACGCGGGTCGGAAGTTGATCGTACGCCGCGCCGTGCTCGAGCCGGGTGGTTGGGACAAGGTCCTGGCGGGCGAGTTGGAGCAGCCGCGGCTGTTCGACCTCGCGGCCGATCCGGGCGAGATGCGGAACGTGTACGGCGAGCGGGCCGAGGACGCGTTGGAGCTCTTCACCGCCCTCGCGGAATGGAGCGCGTCCATGCCGATCGGTGAGCACATGTTGATCCAGTCCGCGCGCGATCGGCAGACCGAGCTCTTCAACGCGCTCGGCTACGGGGGCGGCATCGGCGAGGGGCTCGATGACGACTGAGACGGTGGTGGCGTGAGCGGGGAGCGCGTCACCGAGTTGGTGCTCGTCGCCAACGCGCGCATGCCGTCGGAACGCGCGCAGTCCCTGCAAGTCGCCCAGGCCGCCGCGGCGTTCGCGCGCAAGCTGGAGCGCGTGACCCTGCTCTACGCCGACCGGCGCGACACGCCCGCGCTCCCGGCGGGCGAGGACCTCTGGAGCTACTACTCGGTCCCGGCGCAAGTGCGGCCGCAGGCGCGCGGCGTGCCGTGCTCCGACTGGATCGACCGCGCGCCCCGCGCGCTGCAGTACCTTCCGGCGCGGCTGCAGGAGCTCACGTTCGCGCGCAACGCGGCGCGGATCGTGCGGCGCGAGTTCGCGGACGCGGTCGTGCTCACGCGCGAGCTCGAGACGGCGCGCGCCCTGCGCGGGCGCCCCGGTGTGTTCCTCGAGCTCCACCGCGTCCCCGGCGGCCGGCTGCGTCGGCGATGGCTCCTGGCGGCCGCCGAGACCGCGGCCGGCACGCTCGCGATCTCCGGCGGCGTGCGCGCGGACCTCGTCGCCCTGGGCCTCTGCGAGGACGCGATCCGGGTGGAGCACGATGCCTTCGAGCCGGGCCGCTTCGACGCGGCGCCGGGACGCGCCGACGCGCGACGCGAGCTCGAGCTCCCCGCGGACGCGAAGATCGTCGTGTACACGGGCGGGCTGCTCGCGTGGAAGGGTGTCGACGTCCTCGTCGAGGCCGCGCGCGGGCTGCCGGAGGTCCAGTTCGCGATCGCGGGCGGCATGGACGCCGACGTCGCGCGACTGCGCGCGCGCGCGCGCGGTCTCGCCAACGTCCGCATCGATGGTTTTCAGCCGCCCGCGCGGGTGGCGCTCTACCTCGCGGCGGCGAACGTCGGCGTCGTGCCGAACCGCTCACGGCCCGCGATCAGCGCGCGTTACACGTCACCGCTCAAGGTGTTCGAGGCCATGGCCGCCGGGCTGCCACTCGTCGCTTCCGACCTCCCGAGCCTGCGCGCGATCCTCTCGGACGAGGAAGCCGTATTCGTCGCGCCGGACGAGCCGGGCGCGCTCGCCGCGGGCCTGACGCGACTCCTCGGGGACGACGGGCTGCGCGAGCGCCTGGCCGGCGCCATGCGCGCCCGTGCCGCGGAGCACACGTGGGACGCCCGGACCGAGCGCATCCTGCACTGGATGGATGAGCGGCGCGCTGCGTCCACCGTCCGCGTGAGGGCCCGAGCGTGAGGGTGCTCTTCCTCACGGATTCGCTCTCCGACCTCGATGGCGTCGGCCGCTACGCGATGCGGCTCATCGCGGCCCTGGAGGAGCAGCAGCCCGGCCTCGAGGTCGAGGTGCTGCTCGCGCGCAAACACCGCCCGACCTCCGACCAGGTGCCCGCGCGCTGGAAGGTGTCCGTGGCCCTGCCGCCGGACTACTTCTTCTACATGCCCCGCGTGCGGTTCTGGATCTGGCTCGCGATCGGCACGTTTCGGACCTGGCGCGCCGCGCGCCGCGCGGATCTCGTGCACGCGATCAAGGACTACCCGCACAACCTCATCGGGCAGCTCGCGGCCGACCTCGCGGGCAAGCCGTGCATCGCGACGGCGCACGGCACGTACACGATCCTGCCCGTGCTCTCGCGCCGCCACGGGCGGCGCGCGCGCCGTACCTACCGCCAGTTCGCGCGCATGATCTCGGTCAGCCACTACACCCGCACGCGCCTGCTCGCGCTCCTCGGCCCGGACGAGCTCGACCCGGAGCACGTCGTGGTGATCCCGAACGCGGTCTCCGCGGAGCACTACGAGGCGCCCCGTGAGCTGGGCCCCCGCCCCTGGCACGACGTGCCGTTCACCCTCGGCATCGGCGAGCTGAAGGAGCGCAAGGGCCATCACCTCGCCCTGGAGGCCTGGTGCCGGGCGGCGCGGGGCCGTTCCGATCTGCACCACTTCATCGTGGGCAAGCGATCGGCCGACGAGTACGAGGCCCGGCTGCTCGCGATCGCGCGGGAGGCCGGCGTTCAGGATCGCGTGCACCTCCTCGGGAACATCACGGAAGACGAGAAGATCGACCTCCTCCAGCGGGCGGAGGTGTTCGTGCACACCCCGGTGACGGCCGCCGACGGCGGGTTCGAGGGCTTCGGCATCGTGTACCTCGAGGCCGCCGCCGCCGGCACACCGGCGATCGGCACCGAGGACTGCGGCGCGGAGGACGCGATCGAGCACGGCGTCACGGGCTTCCTCGCCGCCCAGGACGTCCCGGCCGTCGCGGAGGTGCTCGAGCGATTGCTCGCGGACGAGGACCTGCGGGCGCGCATGGGGGCCGCGGGCCGGGAGCGCGCGCGGCGCTCGTCGTGGAGTGACAACGCGCGGCGCGTGATCGGGCTGTACGAGGACGTACTCGCATGATCCTGCGCGCGCTCGTCTCCGGCCTGAAGAGCAAGTTCATGCGGGACACCGCCACGCTCCAGTTGGCGAGCCTCCTGAACCAGTCCTCGCAGCTCATCTCCACCGTGGCGATCGCGTACCTCCTCGGCGCGGAGGGCCAGGGCCTCTACGTCTCGGCCATCGCGCTGCAGGCGCTCGCGTACTTCCTCGTCACCGTCGGCGTGACCCAGGCCACGGTCAGCCAGGTTGCCGCCGCGGGCGCGCGCGGAAATCGGATCAAGACCGCGGGCTGGATCGCCTTCATGGCCAAGACGATGCTGCTCTTCGGCCTCGGGATCCTCGCGCTCGGGTACTTCGTGCTCCCCGCCGTCGGTGAGCTGATCTACGACACCTTCGATACCGGCGCCGCGGGACACGGGCGCGAGATCGGACAGTGGGCCTGGCTGCTCTGCCTGCAGCCGCTGCTCGACCTCCCGCGCGTCACGGCCGGCGTCGCGTTCCAGGGCACGCGGCGCATGCTGGCGCTCGGACAGATCGAGAACGGGCAGGAGGTCGTGCGCCTGTTCCTCGTCGTCCTGGGGGCGACGATCACCGGCAGCCCCCTGGGCGCGATCGTCGGACACCTCGTCGCCTGCGCCATCGGCTCGGTCGTGGCGATCGACGTGTACCGTCGCGCCCGGCGCGAGGACCCCGGGCTGCTGCCGACGGTGGGCGAGGTCGTGCGCGGGATGCGCGACGTGCCGATGATGCGCGGAATCCGGCTCGGATTCCGGGTCGCACTGCTCAAGAACGGGCACGTGCTCTTTATCAACGTGTTTCCGCGTCTGATCATCGGCGGAGTCGTCGGGCTCGATTGGGTGGCGTACTTCCACATCGCCCAGCGGTTCATGGACGTGTTCCTCGTCTTCGCGCAGGGGGTGAAGCGCACGGCGCTGCCGGCCCTCTCCGAGCTCGCGGGCTTGAAGGACGTGCGCCGGTTCCAGCGCATGTTCTGGAAGATCACCCTGATCACGGGGGGCATCCACACGCTCGGGCTCATCGGCGCGATGCCCTTCATCCGGCCGCTCGTCGCGGCGCTCTTCCCGGACGGGTACGCGCGTCCCGTGTGGACGTTCTATTGGATCCTGTCGCTCGGCTACATCCCCGTGGCATTCGCGACCGGGATCGAGTCGTTCTATATTGCTACGAACCAGATCAAGGCCTGGCTCTGGTTGACGGTCGTCGGCGCGAGCATCACGATCCCGGTCAACGTGTGGCTCATCATGCACATCCCCTACACTGGTACGGCCTGGGGCCTGTCCCTCTATCAGTCCTGGATCCTGGTCCACCTCGGGTACGCCACGTTCTTCTTCGCGACCCGGCACGGCGAGTCGACGTGGCAGCCGGCGACGCCGGAGCCAGGGCCGAAACCCTCCACGTAGCAGCCCCCTGTGAGACTCACGACACGTTCTGAATCGACGGGATCCGGGCCGGCTGCGGTGCGCCGACTCCGGGTGCCCACGGAATCCGCGTCGCCGATGCGCCGCGCCGGTCCGCGCCCCCTTGCTCCCGAGCGCGACGCGCGTTCCAACACGGGCTGCTAGATGCGCGTCCTCTTCTACACGGAGGTCTGGGACCCCAAGGTCGGCTCTTCGACGCGCCAGATGTATCAGGAGGCGACGCGCCTCCGCGAGCTCGGCCACGCCGTCGCGGTCGTGGGCTGCACGCAGGATCCGAGCGAGGCGCGACCGACGAAGGTCGACGGGACGCTCGTGTTTCGCATCCATTCCGATTATCCGGTCCGGTTCCGAGCTTGGGTGTCGCTCCACAACAAGCGCGTGACGGCGCCGATCGAGGCGGTCATCGCAGAGTGGCGACCGGACGTGGTCCACGCGCACCTCATCCACACGCACATCGGCTACCACGCGCTGACCCAGGCGCGTCGCGCGGGTGCGGGGGTGGTGTTCACGGCCCACGACGTGATGGTGTTCTGCTACCAGAAACTGACGTGTTTCCACGGGGGCGAAGCCCACGGCGGCACGCTGCGCGACTACGAGGCCCGGCTCTCCAAGTGCGTCCCGTGTCAACGGTTCCGGTTCCGACCCGGACGCAACGCGGCGATCCGCAAGATCCTCGAGCGCGACGTGCACCGGTTCACCGTCGTCTCGGACGAGCTGGGCGAGGTCATCCGCGCGAACGGCATCCGCGTGGACCGGACCGTGTACAACGCGATCCGGCCGCAGGCGGCGCTGCCCGACGCGGGGGCCGTCGCCGCGTTCCGCGAGCGCTTCGGCCTCAGGGGGAAGCGCGTGCTCGCGATCGGCGGCCGTCTGCACGAGCAGAAGGGCGTCAGCAAGCTCCTGGCGATGCTCGCGCACTTGCGGAGCGAATTTCCCGACCTGCGCCTGCTCGTGATGGGGCGGCGCGAGATCTACGAGGGCAGCTTCGCCGCGGAGGCCCGGGCGCTCGGGGTGGCGGACGCGGTCGTGTCCACGGATTGGCTGTCGGGCGAGGAACTGCAGTGCGCCTACGCGGCGACGGACGTCTTCGTGACGCCCTCGATCTGCTTCGACACGTTCGGGCTCGTGAACTTGGAGGCGATGGAGCACAAGAAGCCCGTCGTGGCGACGGAGTTCGGCGGCAGCCCCGAGGTGGTCGCGGACGGGGTGAGCGGCTTCATCGCGAACCCGTTCGACGTGCCGGCGTACGCGGAGAAGATCGCGCAGCTCCTGCGCGACGAGGGCCTGCGCCGCACGATGGGGGCGGCGGGCCACGCGCGCATGCTGGAGCGGTTCACGATCGAACGGCTGACGGACGAGTACCTCGAGGAGTACGAGCGCGCCATCGAGCTGGCGCGCTAGCACGAAGCTGATCGCGCCTGGGTCTGTCGCCCGTCTTTGCCCCCCCCTCCGTTCCCTTCCTGTCTTCCTGCTATGTCTTTTTCTGGTCAGGCATGGGCGGGCCACCCATGCCTGACCAGAAAAAGACATAGCAGTCGGGTAGACCCGGCCGTGGCTGGCCCGGGCCCCCCGTCAGATCCGGACGTGCGCGATTGACGCATCCGGCTCCTCGGTGGTGCCTTC
>SMVQ01000002.1 GCA_004357655.1 Planctomycetota bacterium | reverse complement strand
TTCGACGGCACATTCAGCGATCCGGATGGGTTTCACTTCATCAAGTCCGGCACCGTCTGCTTCATCGAAGGGGCCCGCAGACCCACGCGCCGGGCCCTGGACGAGGTCTTGGGAGCCCGTGAATTGGCCTGCCACTTCGAGAACTACAACCTGGGTACGAAGCCGCTCGCCCTGGTATGGCGGAAGAGCGCGACCATGGGGATTCCATACCCGAAGTTGAAGCGCAACAAGGTCATCAAGGGTTGCTGGGTGGGCGAGGTCAGGTGATAGGGCACACACCAGGTCCAGAGCTCACGCTCGGACGAGGCGCTTGCCCATGCGATGCTCGAAGCCCTTCATCGAGTTCCGGGTGTCGACGATCAGCCGTGCGTGCTCGGCCAGGAGCTCGTAGTCGAAGCGGCTGTGTGCGGTGGCCACGAGGATCACGTCATAGGATGCGACGGAGGCGGGGGTCAATTCGACGCTGGTCATCTGCAGGTCGTGCTTGCGGACGGGCACCGTGCGCGCGATGTGCGGGTCTGAGTAGTCGACGTGGGCCCCCAGGGCCGAGAGCTTGCCGATCAGCTCGAAGGAGGGCGACTCGCGCGTGTCGTCGATGTCAGCCTTGTAGGCGAGACCGAGGATCAGGATGCGGGCGTTGCGTACCGCCTGGCCGACCTCGTTCAGCGCGAGCACGACGCGCCTCACGACGTACTCGGGCATCTCGCTGTTGATCTCCCCCGCCAGTTCGATGAATCGCGTGGGCCGGCCGACCTCCTTCGCCTTCCAGGCGAGATAGAACGGGTCGATTGGAATGCAATGACCGCCGAGACCCGGGCCGGGATAGAAGGGCATGAATCCGAAGGGCTTGGTAGCCGCGGCCTCCACGACCTCCCAGATGTTGATGCCCATCTCCTCCAGGATCACCTTCATCTCGTTCACGAGTGCGATGTTCACAGCCCGGAAAATGTTCTCGAGCAGCTTCGCGGCCTCGGCGACCTCGGCACTCCTGACAGCTCGCACGTCGACGCAGTAGGATCGGTACAGCCCGACGGCGAGGCGCGTGGACTCGTCGTCGAGACCTCCGACGATCTTGGGAATCGTGCTCGTGCTGTGGGACTTGCGACCCGGGTCCTCGCGCTCGGGCGAGTAGGCGACGAAGAAATCGCGGCCGAGGGTGAGCTGCGATCGCTCGCGCCCGGCCGCGGCGACGACCGCGGGCAGAAACTCGTCGCGGGTCGTTCCGGGGTAGGTCGTGGACTCGAGCACCAACAGCTGCCCCGCCCGCAGTGCGCCGCCGATGGCCTGCGCCGTACTCAACACATAACTGAGGTCGGGCTCGTTGTGGGGGCCCAGTGGAGTCGGGACACAGACCACGATGACGTCCGCCTCGCCGAGGCGGGCAAAGTCCGTCGTGGGCTCGAACCGTTCGCTCCCGGAGAGCTCGAGCGTCAATTCGTCACCCAGGTGCCGTAGGTAGTTCCGGCCGCGCTCGAGGGCTTCGACTTTCGTCGGGTCCACGTCGAAGCCCAGCACCATGTGTCCCGCCCCGTGCAGGACGTGGGCCAGGGGCAGGCCGACGTATCCGAGTCCCACGACGCCGACGGTCGCCGTTCGGGCCTCGAGCTTGTCGGCCAGTTGATCAGCGGTGCAGGACAAACACGGGGCCTCGGCGCACAACTCTGGCACGCTCGATCCCCGCCCGCAAGCCTTCCGACGATCGCAGGCAGGCCGCCGAGGCGAACGCCGCGCTCGATCCGGCCCAGAACGGGGGGATCCGTGTTCGCGAAGCCGGGCTCGATGCGCGGGTCTGGCCGGATCGCGGCGGTCGTGGCGGCTTCAGCGACCTCGATCGCCGCGACGTGATGCGCAGCGCACGGGCTCGGGCTCCCCAACTCGGTCCGGACCGCCACCAACGAGCTATTCGGGGAAGCCGGCGTCCAGGAGCTCCGCCGCGATCCAGCTCTCGCGCGCCTTCGACTGATGTTCGGCTGAGACCTTGCCCTCGATGACGAGCCGCTTCAGGGCGACGGAAATCTCCGAGTGAACCCAGAAGAAGATCCCGCCGGAGCGTAGCGGACCGGAGTTGATCTCGCGCTGGAGCTCACCCCCGACCTCCAGCGTCACCTTCGACTCGCCGTCGTGCCGCAGGGTGATCTTGTAGGTCTTCGCGGCTTGGATGGGACGTTCGCCCTCGTGGTAGTTGGTGACCACGTAGGCCGTGGGCTCGTTGATCACCTCGAGATCGTAGAGGTCGAAGCAGCCCACGTAGTTGCCCTCCCCGTCGTCGCAAATCCCCATGAGGAAGTTCGCGAGCATCCCTTTCCCTGGACGCGCGCGCCCGTACAGGAGCTCGTACTCGAGCTTCAGCGGCGCCTCGAACTCGAGCAGGTAGCGGTAGCACACGGCGCCCCGGCCCTCGAAGTTGCCGCCTTTCTGGGCAAAGCTCGACTCCTCCTCGGTCTGCTTGAGCTTGAATCGGTCGGCCCTGCGATGGTCGAGGTAGCCGATGACCCGCGTGAAGTCCTCGGTCTCCTTGGCCGAGTCGAAGTCGTAGGTGATCCGCACGACGCCGTCCTCGAGGTACTTCACGTCGCCATTCAGGATCCCTGACAGGCCCTCCGCGTCGAAGACGGCGCCGAGCAGGCGCGCTGCGAAGTCGCGCAGCTGCGACTGGCGCTCCTCGACCGGCGGCACGTCGCGGTAATCGAGTGCGAGCTCCGTGACCGCCCGGAACAGTTTCTTGCGGTCGCGCGTATTCTCGGGCATCTCGATCATCGCCCATTCGTGGAGGCGCTCGATCGCGTGCCCGTACCTGACGAGCCGCTCGAGGTCGGCGCCCGCATCCTCCCGCAATAGGTTCCCTGGCTCGCTCGCCTGCGGCAGGCCCTTGTCCCAATCGTCGTGCCCGGCGAGCAGGCGCAGGAATGCCAGTACCCATGGTTCGCCGAAGTTGGAGACCTTCTTGCCGACGATCTTGTTCAGGGTCTCGGGGGACACGTCCGTGATGGGTAGCTCCAATTCGACGTCACGTTTGACGGTGATCGTGAGGACACCGTCCGCCAGGGACTTCACCCTGCCCGCGGTCGTCCCCTCGCCCGTTTCGATTCGCACCTTCTTGGTCCCGCCCGCGAGCGATTCGAAGTAGCTGTCGCGAGCGGCGACGAGAGCGTGCAGGCGCGCGAGCTCGCGTTCGATCCGCTCCCGGTCCGCGCCGTCCCCGTCCTTTTCCAGGGCGACTTCGAGCGCCTCGATCGCCCCCTCGTAGTCGCCGGAGCGCGCGCGGCCCACGGCGGCCGCGAGGCGTCCCTCGGCTGTCCGCGCGGTGTAGATGAGCTCGGGGTGGATCGCCGCCGCGGCTTCGACCGTCACGCCCATCACGGATTCGAGGGACTCGCCCGCGGCGAGGCGCGTGAGGTAGTTCCCGAACTGCGAGTCGAGGTGCGCGATGTCGGTGTTCAGCGCCGCGAGGAAGGGCTCCTCGCCGCCCGTGTCCGCGAGCACGTGTGTGAGGTAGCCCCGGACGCCCGCGCGGTACTTGCCACCCTCACCATGGTTCAGGAAGTGCATGAACATCGTCGACTGTCCCGCGAAGAGCCGGACGGCCGTCTCGGGCGCGGGCACTGAGATGTTCGCCGCCTGCGCGCACTTCTTGTAGATCGTCTGGATCTGCTTCTCGGATCGGGGTGCGATCAGGTCCCGTACCCCCAGGAACTGGCCTTGCCGGAGCGCTTCGTTCGCGGCGAGCTCGGTGATCTCGTTCACGACGCGCGAGCTCGGCATGGGATGGTCGAGGATCGCGGCGTCGTCGCCCTCGTGTGAGGTGAAGTATCCGAGGAGCCCCTCGATGTACCACTTCTCGGCCGGCTTCTCCTGGACCCCGCCGTAGTGCGCGTACAGGAGCTCGTACATCGCCTGATAGAGCACGGGTGTGCGCTTTTCGTGTGGCAGCCGACCGCCGGAGAAAGAGTCCTTGTACGTGACGATCGCATCGATCGCGTCGATGACGCACACATCCTCGGGGAACCGGCCGCCTGGACGCGCGCGGCGCTGGAGGTTCACGAAGCCGCGCCGGCTCTCGACGACGCACACGGGGAGGAGGCTCTGCTTCTTGCGCTTGCGACGCAGGGCGAGCGGCTCGGCGTAGTCCGCCCTGAAGATCTCGCCAAGCTTCGTGAGCCAGGGTGCGTAGAGCTCGCGCACCTCTTCGACGTGGTGGATGTCCGGCCGCCTGGGGAGCTCGATGAAGAGCACGAAGGGGGGGCACTCGACGATCTCGTGGCGCGCGCGCTGGAAGTAGTGGTCGGTGCGAAGTCGCGCCTCCACGTCCTTGACGGCCGCGCTCAGGGTGGGAGCGTCCTGGGCCGGCGGGTCCTGGACGCCGATCGCGGGAGCAGCGGCGAGGATGAGCGGGGCGAGCGACGCCGTGATTCCGGCGGCAGGGCTATGGGACATCATGTTCCAGTCGGGCGGGGAGGAACCGGTCGTGCGAGCGGGGGCCTGTGCGAGCGGGGCGGCCCCGGGGGTACTAGACAAACGGAGCGAGGTGGCGTCCGTTTGGATTTGGAAACTTTTCTTGCCGTCCGACGCACCGAAGGCGGGGTTCTTTCCAGGGTAGGTGGTGGATAGGGGAGAATCGGAGAGACGGCGATGCTCCGCGCGCCTTCGGAATCGGGGCCTGAGTGCAGTGGACAGGGTCCATGACCTGGCGCCCACCTGGGCAGGATCTACCAATCCTGGCGTGGGTCACTATTCTCCGCGTGCCCGCGCGGCAATTTACGCATGTCCGACCGATCTCCGACTGACGAACCGATTTCGGTGAGCCGTTCGCTCGCGGGGGGCTTCCTCATGGGGCTTGCGAACCTCGTGCCGGGCATCAGCGGGGGGACGATGATCCTCGCGGTCGGGCTCTACGATCGGTTCATCGGGGCGGTGGCGGACGTGACGCGGTTCCGGTTCTCGCGGGCGAACATCGTATTCCTGGGGCTCGTGGGGATCTCCGTGGCAGCCGCATTCCTCGGCTTGGCGGGGATTGCCGTGTCACTGGTCAGCGAGCAGCGCTGGATCATGTACAGCCTGTTCGTCGGGCTGACGCTCGGCGGCGTGCCTGAGCTGGCGAAGCTCTGCCGGCCGATCTCTGTGACCGTTGCCGTGGCGGTCCTGACGGGCGTCGGTGTGCTCGTGGCGCTCGGGACCAGGTTCTCGGGCATGCAGTTGCCGGAGACGATGCCCGTGCTCGTGGTGGTCGGCGCGGTGGCGGCCTCGACCATGATCCTACCGGGGGTGAGCGGATCGACGGTGCTCCTGATCCTCGGGATGTACGAGCTCGTGATCGGGAGCGTCAGCTTGTCGGCAGTGCGCGAAGACCCCGGCGCGTCCTTGCGCGTGCTCCTGCCCGTGGGCGTGGGGGCGGCGCTCGGCATCGGCGTGCTCTGCAACGTGCTGAAGGTGCTGCTCGCGCGGTTCCCGGCGCCCTCGCACGGCGCGCTGCTCGGCTTGCTCCTCGGTTCGGTCTACGTGTTGTGGCCGTTCCAAGCGCCCGTGCACCCCGACCTCGCCCACAAGGACGTGCGGAAGGCGACGGTGATGATCCTCGCGGGGAGCGATCCCGAAGAAGTGCGCGCGGCGCACGGCGACGAGTTCGACGACGCGCGCCTCGCGGCGTTGAGCGAGAAGTGGGCGGGCCGGTCGCCCGCCGAGCTGAAGGACATGGGGGACGCGTTGCAGCACTTTCGTCCCACGGGCCGGCAGGTGGGTTCAGCGCTCGTCCTGCTCGTGCTCGGATTCGTCCTCACGCGCCTCCTGGGGCGGCGCGAAGGGGCCGGCTCGCCCGCGGCGGGAGCCGGCTAGGGCAGCTCGCACGGGCCCTCGCACGCGCCCCTCGCCGCTGCGGCGGCGAGGGGATGCGAAGGGGGCCTGAGAAGGGGCCTGGGAAGAGGCCTGAATACGGAACGGCTGACAGCGGAGCCGAACTACTTCTCGTCGGCGCTCTCGCCCGTGACCGCGAGGTCGCGGTCGATCGGCTCGACGATCTCCCTGAGGGCATCGATGACGGCCTTGTCGACGGCGTCGATCACATTGGCCTGCGTGACGCGCAACTCTCCGTGCTCATCGGACTCGCGCTTCACGACGTAGGCCGGGTGCGCGGCCGTGGACTCGTCGCTGCTCCTCGCGCGCACGTGGCCGCGACCCTCGCCGCTCCCGACGACGAGCGACGGCGCGCCCTTGCGCCGCTTCTCGACCGAAGCGGTGGCCGTGGCGTCGAGGCTCGTGATCGACGACTCGTACCGGGGGTCCTCGCCTTCCTCCTCGACGCGCTCGTGTGCGGTATTGACGAGGAGCTTCACGATCCGGACGTGCATCACGCGCTGGGGGCGGGCGTCCCTGGACTCGTAGGTGTCGGAGAGGATCGGGAAGAAACGCATTCCGACGTCCGCGAGGGACAGCACGCGGTCGGCGATCACTCCGTTGAGATCCTCCGCCTCGCCGGCATCCTCGAAGGCTGCGTAGAAGGCGTCGTCGACCTCGACGACCAGCTCGATCTCGACGCGCGGCGCATCCTTCGGGGCCTTGAAGAACTGGTCACCCGTGACGAATGCGTGCATGTCCTGGCATCCGGTCGTGCCGAGCGCGAGGGACAGGGCGACGAATGCGAGCGCCGCTCCTCTCCTGGAAGTGCAAGTACCTAGCATGGAACTTTCCTCTGACTGCGAATGGGGAGACTCATGGGCCTCTGACCGTGGCGGGGGCGCCGCACGGCGCCGTCGGTCCTATCGGCGGGCCATGCTGAGAGCTTGAGAAATGGGGTCGATCGACACCAGGCGATTCCACGGAACCTGGTTCCGTATCACCGAATCAACCGGAACTTGCGCCCGAACGGCGCACCGGCCGACGCCCCAGTGAACGTGCCGGAGACGACGAGGTCCAGGCCCGAGATCGTCTCGTTGTACTCCACCGTGACGACCAGCGGCTGGTCGAGAGTGGGGAAGATGCCGCAGTACGGCTCGCCCTCGTCGCAGATGAAGCCGTCGTCGTCGACGTCCGAGCCGACGATGATGATGTAGTCGCCGGCGAGCAGTTGGCCGATCTCGTAGCTGAGGCTGCCCGTCGGATTCACGATGTCCTGGCCCGCGGTGGTGAACGACGGGTACTCCACCGCCAGGACGAAGAGATCCACGTCCACGGCCTGGCTGCCCGACGACTTGACAATCGACACCTGGATGGTCGCCGTGCCACCGTCCGAGTCGACCTCGACCGTCCCGACGTAGACGCCGTCCGACAGGCCCGAGCGCGAGACCGTGACGCGGACGGCCTGCGTATCCGTGGTCGTCGGCGTGGGGTCCGGGATCGCCGTCGCTGTGAGCCAGTTCGCGCCGTCGTCGGTCGTGGGGGTGACGGAGGAGACAGACAGGAGCCCACCGCCGATGTTGGCGATCTGGACGTCCAGCGTCGTGGTGCTCGTTCCGAAGCCGAGGGTGTGGGTCGTGAGGCCGATCGCGGGGCCGCCCGCGGTGCCACCGGCGGCCAGCGCGACGGCCTGGTAGGCGTTGACGAGGCCGTTCCCGAACACGTCGTCGTGTCCGGCGGGGCCGAGGTCGGTCGCGGTGCTCTCGAGGATCGCCTCGATCTCCGCCGGCGTCAGCAAGGGGTCGACCGCGAGCATGAGTGCGGCGATCCCGGACACGTGCGGCGCCGCCATCGACGTGCCCTGGTAGTACTGATAGACGAACTCCGCGGAGCTCCCGGCGTCGTCCACGAGGGTCGACAGCACGCCGTCGGGGTAGCCGTCGCCGTTCAGGTCGGCGCTGAGATCCCCGCCGGGCGCGGCCAGGTCGACCGTGGAGTGGAAGTTCGAGTAGGGCGCCTTCGCCGACACCAGGTCGACGGCTGACACGGAGATCACATGGGTGCCCGCGGCGGGGTAGAAGGCGACGTTCGAGTCATTGTTGCCCGCCGCTGCGACGATGACGAGGCCGGCGTTGTACGCGTCGGTGACGGCGTCCTGCACCGTCTGCGAGAATCCGGGCCCGCCGAGGCTCAGGTTGACGATGTCGGCGCGCTCACCGGGGATGGCGCCCGATCCGTTCGCGAGCTGGGCCGCGTACAGGATGGCATTCGCGATGTCCATGTCCGACGCCCCCAGGAGCCCCAGGACCCGCAGG
>SMVQ01000001.1 GCA_004357655.1 Planctomycetota bacterium | reverse complement strand
CATCGAGAGGAAGGGATTGAACTCGTCTCGTTTCGCCCGGGTCTCGGCGACGACGGATCCAGAAGACATAGTGTGGGGGACCGACCCGTGAAGGGGGGCAGGTGGGGCTGGGTGGGTGTCGGGAATGTCAGGCAGTCCCGCGCTCTGATACGACTAGTATTCGATATTCGGACGGGACAGGGTGGAACCCTCTTGAACGACTTTTTCGGAGCGCGGGTCGGGCGTCGGGATCCGCGGGCCGGCGCGGCGGGAATCGGACGGGGCCCTGGCGGGGAGCTCGCCTGGTGCTTCGGTGCGCCCCGCGGTTCGATGGTGACCATGTGGGTGCTGCGTGGTCCGGGGGGCGAGGCGGGCTCGCGGGGGAGGCGGGGGTCGTGAGCGCCCTGCACGTCCGCCGGATCACGGGCTTCGTCGGCGAGGACTTCGGCGACCCCGCCGCGCCCCGGCGGACCGCCCGTTCCGGGCCTCCCGGGGCCGCGCCGGGCTCCCCCCGGGCCCTGGAGCCCCTCCGCCGCCTGCTCGAGGTCGAGGTCGCACGGCCGATTCGGAGGCTCCCCGGGCGCGAGACGTTCCTCTGGCCGGAGACGGACCCGCGGCTCGTCGTCAAGCGCACCCTGCGGGAGCCGCGGCGCGAGGAGCTCGTCGCCCGGCTTCACGGGGATCCGCGGTCGGCGGGGGAGCGCGAGTTCAGGAATCTCGCGGGCCTCGCCGCCGACGGCATCCCGGTCCCGCGGCCTCTCGGCTGGGTCGCCGAGCATGGAGCGTCCGGGTGGCGCTCGCTCGTCGTCATGGAGTACGTGCCCCACGCGGAGACGCTCGAGGAGCGCCTGGGCGGTTGCCCCCCGGACGAGCGGCAGCGGTGGCGCGAGGTGCTCGTCCGCCACGTCATCCGGCTCCACGCCGCGGGCTGGTACCACCGTGACCTCTACCTCTGCCACTGGATCCTGCCGGCGGCCGAGGACGGGCGGGAGCTCGTGTTGCTCGACGTCGGGCGGGCGCGCAAGCGGCGTCGGCCGCGCCGGCGCTGGTTCGTGAAGGATCTCGGAGCGCTTCTCCACTCCACGCCCGCGGCCGTGTCGAGCTCCGACCGCGTGCGCTTCGCGATCCACTACCTCGACGCGCGGGACGTGCACGACGCGGACGAGCGGCGGGCTTGGCTGCGCGACGTCGAGCGCCGGCGCCGACAGATCGCCGCCCACGTGCCGCGCCACGGCGAAGCGCCGACAGGAGCGGAGCCGTGAGCGCGGTGCGGAGCGCCGCGGGTGGCCACCTCGTCGTGCGCGCGCCGAACTGGGTGGGAGACCTCGTGATGTCGACGCCGGTGCTCGCGGCGGCGCTCGAGTGCGAGCACTGGAGCCGCACCACCTTGCTCGTCCGAAGTCACCTGGCGCCCGTGCTCGCGGACGCTCCGTTCCTCGCGCGACGTGCCCCGGAGACCGATGGCACGGTCGCGACCACGGGCTCGAGTGCGGAGGAGCGGGCGCTCCTCGCACGGCTCGCTCCCGATGCGGTGCTGCTCCTCGGCAACTCGTTCGGGGCGGCCTGGCGCGCGTGGCGTGCGCGCGTCCCGATCCGCGCCGGGGCGGCCCTCTCCGGGCGCCGCTTCCTCCTCACGCACTCCGTCGTGCCGCCGACGATCGCCGGGCGGCGGGCGCCCATCCCGAGCGCTCACCTCATGCGCGACGTCGCCGGACTGCTCGGAATCCTGCCGCCCGACCTGCACCCGCGTCTCGGCCTCGCGCGCGAGGCCCAGGCCGGAATCGCGCGCGACCTCGCCGAGCGCGGGCTCGAGCCCGGCGAGCCGTACGTGATCGCCTGCCCGGGAGCTGCGTTCGGGGCGGCCAAGCTGTGGCCGCCCGCGCACTTTGCCCGCGCGCTCGACGGGCTCCATGGCAGATTCGGCTGGCGTGCGGTCGTCGCGGGCGGTCCCGGCGAGGGGCCGCTGATCGCCGCCGTCGTAGAGTCGTGCGAGCACGATGCGCTCGAGCTGACCGGTGGGGAGAGCGACCTCGCGCGCCTGAAGGCGCTCGTGCGCGGCGCGCGCCTCATGCTCGTGGGGGACTCCGGGCCGCGCTGGTTCGCGGCGGCGTTCGACGTGCCGTGCGTGTCCGTCATGGGACCGAACTTCCCCGAGCTGACCGCCTCTTCGCTCGAGCTCTGCGAGGTCGTGCGTAGGACCGACCTGGAGTGTGCGCCGTGCCTGCGTCGCGTCTGTCCGCTCGGGCACCACCGCTGCATGACCGAGCTCCAGCCAGAGCTCGTCGTCGCGGCCGCGGCGCGCGTCCTCGAGCGGGCAGCACGGTCCGCGGCGCCGGTCGTCGAGGCGCGCCCGTGACGCTCCTCACCGCGGGGGACCGCGTGATCGTGCGCCTGCCCGGGTGGCTCGGGGACTTCATCATGGCCGAGCCGGTCGTGCGCGCGCTCCACGACGCGATGCTCGTCGCGGGCGCACCGGCGACACCGGGGGCCGTAACGCTCGCCGGGCCGGCCCGGCTGCTCGCGCTCTTCGAGGGTCGCTTTCCCGCTGCGGCACGCCTTCCGGTGAACGGCCGCGAGAGCTGGCGCGACTACCGCGGGTTCGACGTCGCGCTCTTCCTGAACGGAGCCTTGCACAGCCCGATCTCCGCGTGGCGCGCGGGCGTCCCGCGGCGCGTGGGGTGGGGCAGCGGCGGCCGCGCGCTCTTCCTCACCGAGGCCCTGCGGCCGGCGCGCGAGGCGGGCGGCGTCCCCGTGGGCCTCGGCACGAAGGGCCGCTGGCCGCGGCGCCTGCCGCGTCCCTTCGGCGCGGCCTGCCTCGAGCTCGCCGGCGTTCTCGGACTCGGGGTGCGGGAGCGTCGTCCGGAACTCGTGCCGAGCGCGGCGGCCGTCCGTGAGGTCGAGGAGCGCATCGCCCGCGCCGGCCTCGGCGACGGCGAGCGATGCCTCGTCGCCAGCGTCGGCGCGCGCGAGGATTCGGCCAAGGGTTTTCCGGTCGCGCACTGGGTGCGAGTGCTCGACGGGCTGCACGAGCGTTTCGGGCTGCCGGTCTTCGCGCTCTGTGGGCCGGGGGAGGAGGAATGGGCGCACGCCGTCGGCTCGGGCGTCGCGCACGCCCGCGTGATCCCCGTCGTCGAGCCCCCGGCGGACCTCCGCGAACTGACGGCATGGTGCGCCCGCGCGGAGCTCTTCCTGTCCGCCGACGGCGGTCCCCGCCATGTCGCCGAGGCGGTCGGCACGCGACAGGTGGTCGTGTTCGGCCCGACGGACCCGCGCCACACGTCGGAACACGGAGAGCTTCAGCACACGGTGCGGATCGACGTGCCCTGCGGGCCCTGCCACCGGGAGCGGTGTCCGCTGACGGGCTCGGACCACCACGTGTGCATGACCGGGATCGACCCCGAGCGCGTGGTCCTGGCCGCAGCGCGGGCGCTCGGCCGGTAGGCGTCGGTCGCCGCGGGTGGTCAGGGCCCGTCCACGATCGACCCTCACGTTTCGCCGGCCCTCGCCGCCCCTGGCTGCGTTGCGGGGTCCCCTTCGAACGACCCGAAGGGGTCGTCTCGATCGGCCTGCGGCGGACCGGGGCTCACCTACCAGAGTACCCGGCGCACACCCATCGATGCGCCTCGCCAGGGGCGACGATGGCTCCCTGAAACGTTGCCGTTATTCTCGGACGGGGCCTTAGGGCCCGTCCGGAAATAAACGTCACATCTCGCCGGCCCTCGCCGCCCGTGGTTGCGTTGCGCCTCCTCGGAAACCAGCTCGGTTGCCCGCGTCGGCGCGTCTTGCCACGAGCGCCGATGCCTCGCCGAAATGTGACGTTTATTCCCGGACGGGCCCTTAGCATGCAGCGCCGATCGCCGCCCCGTGACCGCGAGGAACCCATGCAGAGCGTCGCCGCCGATTTTCCCGAGGACGTCCCCGACGAGCCGGGTCTCGTCACCGAGACCCGCGACGGGGACGTCGTGTGGCTCACGATCGCGCGTCCGGAGGTGATGAATTGCCTCTCGTTTCCCACGCTCCGGCGCTTCCGGACGCTGCTCGAGGGGCTGCGCGCGGACCTGTCGATCCGCTGCATCCTGATCACGGGCGCGGGTGAGAAGGCGTTCTGTGCCGGCGCGGACCTCAAGGAGCGCAAGACGATGCCCGCCGAGCGCGTGCCCTTGTTCGTCAAGAACATCCGGCGCTTGATGGATGACGTCGCGCGCATGCCCCAGCCGACCGTGGCGGCCGTGAACGGGTTCGCGTTCGGCGGCGGTACGGAGCTCATGATCGCCTGCGACCTCCGCGTGGCCGCCCATCACGCCCAGTTCGGACTGACGGAGACGTCGCTCGCCATCATCCCCGGCGCCGGAGGGACGCAGCGCCTGCCGCGGCTCATCGGGAAGTCGCGCGCGAAGGACCTGATCTTGACCGCGCGCCGCCTGCGCGCCCCGGAGGCGGAGTCGATGGGCCTCGTGAACCGTGTCGCCCCCGAAGGCGGCCTGCGCGAAGCCGCGCTGCAAGTCGCGCGGGAGATCGCGGCCAACGGCCCGGTCGCGGTGCGCGCCGCGAAGGCCGCGATCGACGGCGGCTGCGAGCGCCCGCTGCGTGAGGGGCTCGAATTCGAGGCGGAGTGCTACGAGCGGGTACTGCCGACGGACGATCGGCTCGAAGGGCTGGCGGCGTTCGCGGAGAAGCGCCAACCGGTGTACCGGGGGCTCTGAACGGAACGGAGAGGAGAGGGGCGGCAGCGCGGTGTGGGCGCCTACTGTTCCTGGTACCAGTCCTCGTTCTCGCGCGCGATCCGTTCCACCTCCTCGGCGGGGTGTAGCGGACCCTTGCCGATCCCCGGGCAGGTGGGCACGACCGATTCCTCCCACACTTCGCGCCGCAGGTTCTCCTCCCAGAAGGGCCAGGTCCGGCACTGCATGGGGCGCACGGGGTACACGCCGCAGGTGCCCTCGTCGGTGAGGAAAGGACAGGCCGGGTGCTCCGATCGGATCACGGTCCAGCCTTGGTCGCGGGCGCAGTAGCGGCGCCGGAACTCCTCCTCCTCGAGGCCGAGGTAACCAGCGATCCGAGCCACCTCGAGGTCCACCATATACACGTTGGAGTAGTCGCCATGGGTCCGGCAGCAGTTCCCACAGCGCTGACACTCGAAACGTAAGCCCTTGTCATACCAGGGTTTGAGGTTTTCTTCAGGCATGCCCGGGGCGGTGTGCGGTAACCGAACATCGAGCCAGGGTAATGTGAAATGCAATGTGCGAATTCACACGTTCGACCCGTGGGGCGGCGTCTCCGCGCCGCTGCGCCACGCACTCCGGGCACTCTACATGAAGCTGACTGTAATCGAGGACGGGATCCGGACGGAGCTCGAGCTCGCGCTGCCCGTCATCTCCATCGGCAGGGCCCTGGACAACGACATCCGGCTCTCGAACACCCTCGTCTCCCGCCACCACACGCGGGTGGAGGCTCAGAACGGGCAGGCCTGGGTCATCGATCTCGGGTCAGCGAACGGCACCGCGGTCAACGGCGAGAAAGTCGCCCGGCGTCTGCTCTCCCCCGGCGACAAGATCCAGGTGGGCGGGACCGTGCTCATCGTCGAGCCCGACGACTTCGGGACCACCGAGCGCGATGCGCGCGAGGCCCTGCCCGAGGACTACGAGCCGGCGCCTGATTCGGCCCCCGAGTCGGATGCGGCGGGTCTGCCGGACAAGACCCTGGTCGTCGCGCCCCCCGGCGAGGGCGACGAGAGGAGCCGCGAGGTCGGCGTGGCGACGATGACCGGCGACGCGAAGCGCGAGCGCGAGAACCTGCGCGTCTTCGCCAAGATCACCCGCGAGCTCGTGCGTGTGACCGACTTGCTCCCGCTCCTTCGCGCGATCGTCGACTCCGCCGTCGCGCTCGTCGGCGGGGAACGCGGTTTCCTCCTGCTCAGCGACCCCCGCCGGGAAGAGCGCGTGACCGGCGAGCCGCCGGACGTCGAGAAGATGACGGTGAGCGTCGCCCGCAGCTTCGACCACTCGGACATCGTCGTGCCGCGCTCACGTCTCTCGATGGGCATCGCGGGCAAGGTCGTCCGATCCGGCAAGGCGATCCTCTCGCTCGACGCCGGACAAGACGACCGGTTCGAGGCGATGGCGAGCGTGGAGGATCTGCGCCTGCGTTCGGTCTTGTGCCTGCCGATCGAGATGGAGGACGGTGTGGCGGGCGTGCTCTACGTCGACAACCGCCTTCAGTTCGGGGCCTTTACCGATGAGGATCTCGAGCTCGTCGAGCTGTTCGCGGGCCAGGCCTCGATCGCGATTCGCAACGCGCGCTTCGTCGCCGATCTGCGTGAGCGCAACCACCGGCTAGCGGCCTCGGGCAAGCAGATCGAGCGCTTGAACGAGCAGCTCGGGCGGAAGGTCAAGGACCGGGACACGGAGCTCGCCGTCGTCCGCGCCGAACTCGGCCGCGAGCGCGGGCGCTACGACTACACGGCGATCGTCGGCGCGAGCGACGCGATGCACGAGATGTTCCAGCACCTCGACAAGGTCATCGAGTCGGACCTGCCCGTCCTCATCCTCGGGGAGAGTGGCACGGGCAAGGAGCTGATCGCCCGCGCCATACACCACAACGGCGCGCGCAAGGGTCAACCGTTCGTGACCGAGAACTGCGCTGCGTTGCCTGACAGCTTGCTCGAGTCCGAACTGTTCGGCCACGTGCGCGGTGCATTCACGGGCGCGTACAAGACGAAGAAGGGCCTGCTCGAACAGGCGGATGGGGGGACGCTCTTCCTCGACGAGATCGGGGACATGAGCACGGCGATGCAGAAGAAGCTCCTCCGCGTCCTGCAGGAGGGCGAGTTCCGTGTGCTCGGCTCCGACCGCCGCGTGAAGGTCGACGTCCGCGTGGTGGCGGCCAGTCACCAGGACCTGGAGCAGCTCGTTCGTGACGGCTCGTTCCGCGAGGACCTCTACTACCGGATCGCCGTGCTGTCCGTGCGCCTGCCCCCGCTGCGCGATCGGCGCGAGGACGTTCCGCTGCTCGCCGAGCACCTGCTGGCGCGGGCCGCGCGCGAGGCGGGGCGGGAGCTGCCGACCCTCTCGCACGAAGTGATGGCTCGGATCGTGTCGCACGACTGGCCGGGCAACGTCCGCGAGCTGGAGAACGAGATGCGCCGGATCGTCGTCGTGGCGCAGGGTGTCGTCGAGCTCGAGCATCTGTCGACCACGGTGCGCGAGGGGCGCAGCATCACGGGCGAGTCCCTCGGCGGCGCGGCGGGCAAGGGGGCCGGGGACATCCGCACCGCGGTCGCCGACCTCGAGCGGCGCTCGATCGAGACGGCCCTGGCCCAGGCCGGTGGCAACAAGAGCCAGGCGGCCGGGGCGCTCGGGATCAGCCGCTTCGCGCTCCAACGCAAGCTCGAGAAGTACGGACTCGCCAAGAAGCGCCCGTCGGCCCGCGGGTCCAAGGCCGGCAAGTCAGGCGGCAAGTCAGGCGGCGGCTCGGACGCCGCGAAGGGTGAGTGACGGCCGGATACCGAATCCCGTCCAGCGGGTCGCGCCGGCGGCCGAAGATCAGAGTTGTGGACGAGGCCGTGAGGCTCGCCGCAAGATGAGCGCCAACATGAGCGAGACGGGATCTCCGCCGCGACGACGGGACGAGCGCGATGGCGTCTGAGGTCGCCGCCCGACAGCCGGAGCGCGGGGATCTCCCGACGATCCCCGGCTACCGGCTCGAGAGCGTCCTCGGCCGGGGCGCGACGGGCGTCGTCTACCGCGCGATCCAGCTCGCCGTCGACCGGCCCGTCGCGCTGAAGATCCTGCGCCCCGAGCTCGTGAGCGCCAAGCGCGCCGTGCGCCGTCTGCAGCGCGAGGCCCGGATCGCGGCGCGTCTCGTCCACCCGAACCTGATCTCGGCCATCGACATGGGCGAGGTCGACGGGCAGTGGTGGTACGCGATGGAGCTCGTCGAGGGCGTCTCCCTCGCCGAGAAGATCCGCACGGACGGACCGCTCACCGAGCGCGAGGCCCTGCGCCTCTTCATCCCGCTCTGCGACGCCTTGCAGCACGCCTTCGAGGGCCACGTCGTGCACCGCGACATCAAGCCCGCGAACATCCTCGTCGACGACCACGGCCGCGCGCGGCTCATCGACCTGGGGCTCGCCTTCGCGGAGGACGACCCGATGATCACGCGCGGCGGTGGAACGCTCGGCACTCCGCACTACATCAGTCCCGAGCAGGCCCGCAATCCGGCGGGCGTCGACACGCGCACCGACATCTGGTCGATGGGCGCCTCGCTCTACCATGCGGTGTGCGGCTGCCCGCCGTTCGAGGGCGACAGTGTCGCGGAGATCCTCTCGAGCGTGCTCTACCACCGCGTGCCCGACCCGCGCAGCCACGCGTCCGAATTGTCGCGCGGGCTTGCGCTCGTGATCCGCAAGTGCCTCGCGCGCGAGCCCGAGCGGCGCTACCAGGAGCCGGCTGAGCTGATGCGCGACCTCGAGCGGATCCGCGAGCGGCGCAACCCCGTCGTGCGCGCGAGCGCCCTCGATCCCGTCGCGGGGAATCGGCCGGAGTGGCTCACGGGCTGGGTCGTGGCCGCCGTCGCCGTCGCGCTCGCGCTCCTCCTCTGGCTGGGCGTCGAGCGGCCGTGGGAGGCGCCTTCGGACGAGGCTTCGTTCCCCGCGGGCATCAGCTGGCCTGCTATCGAGAACGTGCGCCTGCAGTTCGAACAGGGCAACCGGAAGCACCAGTCCGCGCTCGAGGACCTGCACGGGATGGACGACGTGCCCGACCGGTTCTTGGTCCAGAAGAACCGGCTGGAGATTGAGATTCTCACGCGTCTGGACGAGACCCTCGACGCGATCGCGGTCGAGATCGAGGGCGAGCTCCAGGCCGACCTGGACGGTCACGAATTCGCGAACGCGGCGGTCAGGCTCCAGTCCGGGCTCGCCCGACGACTTCGGTCGCGGACCGGCTACGCCAAGTTGCAGGACCTGCCGGCCAGGCCTCGGGACCAGTACGTCGAATGGCGGAGGAGCCTGGAGACCCGGCTCAGTGACGCGCATGGGATCGCCCTCGAGGACGCGCGGGGCAAGCTGAGGGCGTACTACGAAGGCACCATCCGGCCGGAGATCGGGCGGCAACTCGCGGCGAACCGGTGGGCGGACGCCCTCTCCCTCGGCGATTCGGAGACGATTGCCTGGCTCGACAACGCTGGCGCGGACATGCGCGGCCTGAACCAGGATGAGCTCAGAAGCCTCGTCGATGGCCTCGAGCGGGACCGCCGCACGGACACGAACGCGATCCACCGCGATTTCAGGGACGAGCGCGCTGAGCTCGTCAAGTGGGTCGACGAGAAGAAGACCAGGCTCTGGAAGCGGCTCGACGGGGGCGACCAGCGCGACGTCGCCGCCGTGCTGATGGCGGCGTTCCAGGTCCAGCTCGACGACCGGGGTATCGTGCGGGACCAGATCCCGACCGATGCGGACCGGTTCGAGTTCGTGATGGACGCCGCGAGCACGCTCGCCAGGCACGAGTCCGAGTTCGAGGAGCAGTACGCGCGCGATGCGCTCGAGCGCGCCGAGGCGACGTGCGCGGAGCTCTACCGCCGTCGTGCCTACGGAGAGGCCGCTGAGGTGTGGCGATCGAGCATGGGCGACCCGCTCCTCGCGCCCGTGATGGACACGCTCCGATGGCGGTTGCGCGAGGCCGAGATGCTCGCGGAGCTCATCGTGCGCGCGGCACATGGCGTCGACGAGCGCGAGAACGAGGTCTTGGAGCTGTACATCGGGACCATCCCCGAGCGGGGCACGGTCGTGCCGGGTATCGATCCCCTGCGACGGGGCTTCGAGCTGGTGGTGCGCGAGGAGGGCGAACCGCTACGCGTCTACCTGGTCGAGCCGACCGCGGACCAGCCCAGAGGCCACCTCCTGCACTCGGAGGACGTCGAGCGGCTGGCGGGGCTGCAGGAGGTCGGCGCGAGCGACGAGGAGTTGCTCGTCCTCGCGCTGTTCCGTTACCACGAGGGGGACGTCGAATCGGCGGACGAAGTGCTCCCGCTCGTGGGGTCCCAGGATCCCCTGGTGGCGGGGCTGCGGCGCCGGATCGCCGCGGCGCAGCAAGACACGAGCCGCGCTCAGGAGACGCGCACGAAGGAGCTCAACGACGAGATCCGCAGTATCAAATGGAAGTTCCACGACTCGCCCTACGTCTTGGATCCCGAAGTGATGCTCGATCGCATCGTCGCGGTGAAGAAGGAGCACGGGGACCTCATGACCCGGGAGGTGTGGGATGACCTGCGCGATATCCGTGACCTGCTCGAGCGCGCGCCCATCCAGAAGGCGATGCAGCCGGACGAGGTCAAGTACGGGTCGAAGCGGGCCGTGACTCTGCGCTACACCTTCACCGGGACCGAGGCCGGAGCGTGGTCGATCGGGCTCTGGGACCTCGACGGCTCGGGCCTCGCGCTGAACGCCGCGTTGGACTCGGAGGAGACGTTCCTCGACCCGGAGACCTGCCCGCGGCTCGCCCTCGTGGAGCCGTTCGACGTCGAACCGCGCATCGACGTGACGCTCGTCTTCGAGCGCGTCGAGCCGCGCGACCCGCGCGACGTCATCGTCATATCGATCCTCGGCGTCCACTCCGCGTTCGTCGACGACCCGGAGAAGCCGGGGTTCGCCGTGGACGCGACCGACGTCGCGCACGTACTCAGGGAGGCGCGCGCCGGCCGCCGCGAGTCGCGTTTCGAGGGTCTCCCCGACACGCAGCGATTCACGCTGCAGTTCAAGGGCGTCGACGCCAATGGCACCGCCGAGGTGTACCTGGCGCCCGGAGGCGGGCGCGACCGGGGCCCCAGGGTGCGGCTGAACCCCACCCGCACCCCGCGGAACGAGCCCTCCTCCGCGGGCGTGCCCGAGATCGCCGTCCGATCCCTCCGGCCGATCCGGCTGATCGAGGTCGAGATCCGCGGCAAGCGGAAGCGGGACTGACGGAGCCGCCGGGACCGGGCGCTCAATCCGATTCGCGGGCGAACCGCTCGAGTACGGTCCGCGCGCGCTCCAGCCGCTCGGGCCGCGCGAGGCCGTCGATCACGTCGAGCACGGCGAAGACTTCCGCGCGCGTCGCACCGCAGCGCACGCTGCCGCGCGCGTGGCTCGCGAGCTGGCGGTCCTGGCCCGTGGCCGCCAGCGCGGCGACGGCGAAGAGCTCGCGGCGGTCCGCGCCGAGGCCCGGCCGGGCGAGCACCCGGGCGTACGCGTGTCCGAGGGTCCAGTCGGCGAAGTCGGGGTGGAAGGCGGCCAGGCGCGCGCGCACGGCGCCCGCGCGCTCGCCGTAGATCCGTTCGAAGAGCGCCGCGCCGCCCTCGGGATCGTTCGCGCCGCCACGCTCTTCATCCGCATCGCGCGCGCCCAGCCCGCCCGCGCGCTCGAGGCGTTCGTAGGCTTCGACGAGGCGCGGGAAACCCGCGAACAGGTGGGTCTGCAGCACCGCTTCGCGCCACGCGCGGTCGGGCTCACCCGCGGGCGCGCTCTGCCTGACGAGCTCGACTTCGTCCCAGTGGCCGAGGACGATCGCGGCGGTGAGGCGGATGAGCCGGCGGTCCTTTGCGGAGAGGGGCATGCGTTCAGGGCGCGCGGCCGATGGGAGCGCCCAGCCGGATCGGCTGGCCCGGGGCGAGCGCGGGCAGGGGCCGAGCGTAGCCGGGCGGCGCAAGGAGCACGATCGTCGAGCCCATCTCGAAGCGCGCGAGCTCCTCGCCGCGGCCGCGCTCGAGCGGCGTTTCCAGCGCGCCGTCCGCACCGGGCTCGAGGCCGACGACGCGGATGCGGCCGACGATCACCGCGCCGACGAGGACGAAGAGCAGCGGACCGCGCCCGGTCTCGAGCCGCAGCACGCAACGCTCGTTGATCGCGAGCACCGGGCGTCGCGCGAGGACCCGCGGATTCACCGAGTGGCGCGCCCCGGGCACCCAGCGCGCCGCGACGATCCGACAGGCCTCCGGCGCGTGGATCCGGTGGTAGTCGCGCGGGCCGAGGTAGATCGTCCAGGCGAACCCGCCCTCGAGCTCCACGTCCTCCCCGACGCCGGCGAGCAGGTCGCGGACGGCGTAGGCGCGGCCCTTCGCCTGGAGGACCGTGCCCTGCTCGATCGGGTCGAGCGACTGGACGGTGCCGTCGACGGGCGCCACGATGTGCGCGGGATCCTGGTCGATGGGGCGCGCGCCGTCCACGAGCCGGCGCACGAAGAACGCGCCGAGGCTCGGATAGCCCGCGAGCGGCGGGCGCACTTCGTCCAGGCGCGCGCCGGTCAAGCGGGCGTAGGCGCTGTAGATCGGCGCGCGCAAGGGCGTGGGGAGCTTGCGGTCGGCGAGCCAGCCAGCGGCGAGCGAGACCGCCCGCTTGAGGGGCGTGGCCATGGGGGTATTCCGGCTATCTACCCGTCGTCCCGCCGCCGTTTGCGGGTGTTCTTCTCCCCCCCGCCCGTGGAGCGCCCCGCGCTGGACCGGTCATCACCTCGCTTGCCCTGCTTGCCGGCCTTGTCGCCGCCCTTGCGGCGTCCGTCGAGGATCGGTACCACGAGCTCGCCCGTCACCGGCCCGAGACGTTGGGTGAGCTCCTGTGAGCGCCACGACGCCAGATCCTTCAGCGCGAGCTTGACCGCGACTCTCGCTTCGGGGGTACGCTCCTCCTTCAGGCCGGAGAGGAGCTCGGTGATCCTCCGCCGTTCCTCGATGAGGACGTCGGCGAGGATCTTCTCCTCACCGGGCGCGAGGCCGAGCTCGCGCGCGATGCCCTCGGCGCGCGCCAGGAGCAGGTCGAGCTCACGTTGCTCGCGCTGCAAACGCCGCTCGGCTGCCAGGCGTTCGCGCTCTTCGGTGATCACTTCGACGATGGCTTCGCGTGGCAGGGTCGCGGCGGACGTTGCCCCGGGCCGGACCTCCTCGCCGAGGGCCGCCTCGATCGGCGCGCGACCGGAGGAGGTGCGCAGGGTGGTGATCTCCATGGAGAGCTCGTCGACGCGGTCCGTGAGGGCTTGGATCCGCGCGACGAGCGCATCGACCCGGGCTTGCGAAGCCGGGGCGGCGGGACCAGGGGGCGCCGCCAGGAGCCCCGCTTCGCCCCCGGTCTCGGTGCCGAAGATGGTCATCGTGACGCCGAGGACGAGCGCGGCGCAGGCCAGCAAAGGTAGGGATGCTCTCATAAGGATGCTCTCATGACGCCGGTGCCGGGGACCGCCTCTGCTGCCTCGACCGAGGGTACGCTCTCCCCCCCCGGAGTCCAGAGAACCCACCCCTGCCCCCGTAGAACCCACCCCTTGCCCCATGGTTCCTCCCGATCCCGCCCACGCCCTCGAAGACGCCCTGTCCGCCATGAGCTTCCGGGTGGAGCCCGGTCGGTTCGCGCTCGCTGGCTTCCCGGAGCCGCCGGCCCCGGCCGACTTCGCCGCCCTCGCCCCCCCGGCGCAGATGATCCGCGAGGCGGACGAGACGAGCCTGCTCATCACCGAGGGCCGGCTGCCGGGACTCCTCGCGCGCCACCCCTCCGCGCGGGTCGAGCGCGGCCTCGTCTGGATCCGTTTCGACGCACCCATGGGCTGGGAGGTCGTCGGCTTCCTCGCGCTCGTGACCGGGCGGCTCGCGAGTGCAGGCGTGCCCATCGGGGCGGTGTGCGGCTACAGCCGCGACCACCTGTTCGTGGCCGAGCGCTACCTCGAGCGGACGCGTGCGGTGCTCGCGGAGCTCTTCCCGGAGATCGCGGGCGACGGCGCGAGTCCCCCGAGCGACGATTGACAAGGAAAGCAGGGGAGCGGTAGGCTCCGCGCCCGTTTTCGGCGTACTGCGGGTCGGCCGGCGGCGGCCGGCGTTGAGCGACGCCGCACCCGACTCGCCCCGCACTCTTGCCCCCCGAAGAACGAGCATCAGGTCCATGAGCAGCGGTGTCAGCGTCGTGATCCTGGCGGCCGGGAAAGGCACGCGCATGAAGAGCGCCAGGCCGAAGGTCTTGCATGAGCTGTGCGGCCGCACGCTCATCGCCTGGGTGGTGGACCAGGCGTGTGCGCTCGATCCGGATCGGATCATCGTCGTCGTGGGGGAGGGCGCCGAAGATGTCGAGCGCGTCGCGCGCGAAGCGGCCGGCGAGCGGGAGTTTCACGCCGTCCTACAAGAGCCGCAGAAGGGCACGGGACACGCCTTGCAGATCGCCGCGCCCGCCCTCGGACCGAGCCCGGGACGCGTCGTCGTCCTGTACGGCGACATGCCGCTCCTGCGCGCCGAGAGCCTCGAGAGCCTCCTCGCCGCGACCGACGACGCGCAGGCCACCGCCATCCTCACGGTCTGGTCGGACGATCCGACGGGCTACGGGCGCATCCTTCGCGACGAGCACGGAGCGTTCCGGGGCATCGTCGAGGAGAAGGACGCGAGCCCCGAGGAGCGGGACATCGGCGAGATCAACCTCGGCGTGTACGCGTTCGCGGGCGAAGAGCTGCTGGCCGACTTGCCGAAGCTCGAGTGCGCGAACGCCCAGGGCGAGTACTACCTCACCGACCTGCCCGGGCTGGCCGTCGCCGCCGGGCGCCCCGTGCACCTCGTCGAGCTCGAGGATCCCGAGGAGGGCCAGGGCGTCAATACGATCGCTCACCTCGCGGAGGCGCGCTGGGCCATGCAGCTTCGAATCCTCGAGCGGCACATGGACGCGGGGGTGTCGATCGAAGACCCCGCGACGACCTACATCGCGAGCGGCGTCGCGATCGGCGCGGGAACCCGGATTCTGCCCCTCACCGTGATCGAGGGGGGGGTGACGATCGGGGCGGGCTGCGAGGTCGGGCCGTTCACCCGCTTGCGCCGGGGCACCGTGCTCGCAGACGGCGCGGAGGTCGGGAACTTCACCGAGTGCAAGAACACGACCCTCGGGGAGAACAGCAAGGCCAAGCACCTCGCCTACCTCGGCGACGCGCGCATCGGCAAGCGAACGAATATCGGCGCCGGGACGATCTTCGCGAACTACGATGGTAAGACCAAGCACCAGACCGTCGTCGGCGACGATGCGTTCGTCGGCAGTGGCACGATCATCATCGCCCCGAACTCGATACCCGACGGCGTGACGACCGGCGCCGGTGCCGTGGTGACGCGCAGCGCGAAGCCGGCCGCCGGCGAGACGTGGGTCGGCATGCCGGCGCGTAGGATGGAGTCCAAGACCCGCGAGCCCCGCGAGCCCCGTGAGAACGGAGAGAGGTAGGCAGATGTTCGAATCCAAGGACGAGATCATCCTCATCTCGGGCACCGCGCACCGCGCGCTCTCGGAGGCGATCGCGGTCGAGACCGGAGTCCGGCTCGCCAACGCCCACATCGCGCGGTTCCCCGACGGCGAGCTCGACATCCGCGTGGGCGACGACCTGCGGGGCCGCGACGTGTTCGTGCTGCAGCCGATGTGCCCGCCGGTCAACGACAACTGGGTCGAGCTGCTGCTCCTGCTCGACACCTTGCGGCGCGCCAGCGCGGGCCGGATCACAGCGGTGATGCCGTACTATGGATACGCGCGCAAGGACCGCAAGGACGAGGGCCGCGTGCCGATCAGCGCGAAGGTCGTGGCCAACACCCTCGTCACCTCCGGCGCGGACCGCATCGTCACGGTCGACATGCACGCCTCGCAGATCCAGGGTTTCTTCGACATCCCCGTCGATCACCTCTACGCGCGGCCGGTCCTGCTCGATGCGGTCCGGAAGCTCGGCGTCGAGGATCCGGTGGTCGTGACCCCCGACGTGGGCGGGACGAAGATGGCGCGGGCCTACGCCAAGCGGCTCGACGCCGAGCTCGCGATCATCGATAAGCGTCGGGTCTCCGGCTCCGAGACGGTCATCGAGAACGTGATCGGGGAGGTCGAGGGCCGGAACGTCGTGATCGTCGACGACATGATCTCCACCGGCGGCTCGATCGCCCAGGCAGCCCACATCCTGCGCAAGAACGGCGCCAAGGAGATCTACATTGCCGTCTCCCACGGCGTGTTCTGCGGTCCGGCGGTAGAGCGACTCGACGGGGCCCCTATCGACAAGCTGCTCTGCACGGATACCATTCCCCCCGGCCAGGCTTCCCCGAAGGCGCTGCAGACCGTCTCGGTCGCGCCGCTCCTGTCGAAGGCCATTCGCTCCATCCACCGCTCCGAGTCGGTGAGTTCCCTATTCGAGTAGACCCTGTGCGCCCCGGCGATCCGCCAGGGCGACGAACCAGCCAGGGAGACATCCCATGAGTCACAGTGAAGTCCTGAAGGTCGCCATCCGCAAGACGGTGGGCAGCCGCGATGCGCGCAAGCTGCGTAGAGAGGGCCGCATCCCCGCCAGCCTGCAATCGGACGGCGGCGGGGAGAGCAACCTGAATCTGCACCTCGGCGAGGTCGAGTTCCTGGCCTCGCGGCGCCATCACATCCACCTGTACGACCTCGACATCGAGGGCGACCTGCAGGCAGCGCTCGTGCGCGAGCTCCAGTGGGACGCGATGGGGGACCAGATTCAGCACATCGAGTTCAAGCGCGTCCAGCGCGGCGTCGAGACCGAGGCCGAGGTCGAGCTGGAGTTCTTCGGCGAGCCGAAGCACGGCGTGCTGAACCACCTCGTGACGCACATCACGATCCGGACGATCCCCTCGAAGATCCCGGACTCGATCCTCGTCAGGGTCGGCGAGCTCGAGGTGGGCGACCACATCAAGGCCGGCGAGCTCGAGTTGCCGGAGGGCGTTTCGCTCGCCGTGCCCGAGGAGCTCGAGATCCTCGTGCTCTCGGCCCCGCGCATCGAGGTCGTCGAGGAGCCCGAGGGCGAGGTCGCCGCACCCGAAGAGGGCGGAGAAGCCACGGAGACCCCCGATCAGCCGGAATCCGGAGGGGAGTAGGGCCGAGGCCATTCACTCCGGCCGATGGCGGTCTTCCCAACGTGCCCGAACCCTGGCACGGGCAGGTAGGGAAGACCGCCGCCGGGCCCGGGTGAACGGCTCTGGCACCGGGATGCGTCCGGGACTTCGGCCTCCGCTTGAAGGGCCGCGCACCCTCTGTATACTGCTCGGCCCTCTTCGTGGGCGAGTCCACGGATGGGGGCCCCCGTGAGGCTAGTCGCCGGCCTAGGCAACCCCGGACCCGAATACGTGGCTACGCGCCACAACGTCGGTTTTCGGATCCTTGACCACCTGGCCATCCACGAGGGTCTGCTCTTTCGATCCGCACGCAATCTGGACGGCTACGGGGGCCCGCGGGCTTTCAGTTGGGCGCGCCTGTTCTCACCTGAGGCGCTCCTCCTGAAGCCCGAGACCTTCATGAACCGCTCCGGCACCGTCGTCGCCCCCGTCGCCCGCCACGTGCTCGGCGATCCGCCCGACCCCGCGCGCCTCCTCGTCGTCTACGACGACCTGGACCTCGCGCCCAGTGGGCTCCGGATCCGGCCGCACGGCGGCGCCGGAGGACACAACGGGATGCGTTCGATCATTCAATGCCTGGACACCGATCGTTTTCCGCGCTTGCGCGTGGGGATCGGTCGTCCGGGAACCGACGCGGCGCGTCATGTGCTCGCCCCCTTCTCGGAAGCGGAGGAGGAAGACATCGCCATCTCGGTCGCGGAAGCGAGCGAGGCGATCCTCTTCTGGCTCCAGACAGGGGATATCGAGCGGTGCATGACGCGGTTCCACAGCCGCTGGAACCGGGACTCCTGAATCCGATCGGGAGTGCACTGCCTGACACATGAGGAGAACGACTCTTGGCACAGATTTATGAAGCGATGTTCCTCCTGGACAACCAGGTGGTGCGAGAAGACTGGGGCAAGGCGAAGGCGATCGTCACGAAGACGCTCGAGAAGCACGGCGGGACGATTCTGACCGCCCGTCGATGGGACGAGCGCAAGCTGGCCTACATGATCGAGGGCAACCGCCGCGCAACGTTCCTTCTGGTTCATCACGAGATCCCCGGCGACGCCATCCCGGCGATGCAGCGCGACTTCAACCTGAACGAGACCGTCCTGCGCTACCTGTCCCTCGCGGTCGACGTCGTGCCCGAAGAGGAGCAAGCCCTCAGCGAGGCCGAGAACGCGGAAGACTTCACGATCCCGACCCCGCCGCCGGACGACGCCCCCGACGAGGAGGAGCCGCGCGAAGACGTGGACGAGGATTCGTTGCGCGGACGCTCCAGGGGTTCGGCGGGCGAGCGGTCCGCGAACTCCAAGGAGCCGGACAAGGAACCGGACGAGGAACCCGCCGCGGGCGCGGAGGCGCCGGCGACCTCGGACACGGCGTCCCCCGAGTCCTCCGGCACGACGACCGGGACCGAGTCCGCGGCCGCGGGCACCGAGACTGCCACCGAGCCCGCGAACGCGGGCTCCGATACCGCGACCGAGCCCGCGAACGAGAGTTCCGGGACCGAACCCGTGGGCGCGGTCGACGAGACGAAGGACGGCGATGGAGCGGATGGCTCCAAGGAGCTTTGACCCATGGCCAGACGAATCATACGCATCATCGCGAGCAAGCACTGTGACGACCCGGTGATCAACTACAAGGACATCACCTACCTCGGCAAGTTCCTGACTCCGCAAGGGCAGATCCTGTCTCGGCGGCGCTCCGGCTTCTGTACGCAGTGCCAACGCCAGCTCAAGAAGGCGATCAAGCAGGCTCGCCATGTCGCCCTATTGCCGTTCGTCGGCTGAATCGGAGATCTGAACGATGAAGTCCGTCGAAATCCTATTGCGCGAGGCCGTGACCGACCTCGGGCGCCCTGGAGACGTCGTGCGGGTCGCCGCGGGGTACGCTCGCAACTATCTCCTCCCGCGACGCATCGCCGTGGCAGCGACCGAGGAGAACAAGCGGGTGATGGTCAAGCGGCGCGCGATCTACGACGCGCAAGAGGCCGCCAAGGCCGAGGAAGTCGCCAAGGCAGTCGCGAGACTGGGCGACCTCATCCTCGAGACGAAGCAGCGATGCGACGAACAGGGACACCTGTACGGCTCCGTGAGCGCAGCTCAGATCATCGAGCTGCTCGCCGCCGCCGGGTACGTGTTCGAGGAGAAGGCGATCCGGATCGGCGCGCCGATCAAGACCGTGGATACGCACGTCTTTCAGGTGCACGTGCACGGTGAGTCGTACGCAGAGGTCCGAATCAAGGTCGCTGCGGAAGCGACCGTGGACGCTTCCTGACAGCCAATACGGAGTCACACTCCCTGCTGCGGTTCTTGCGCTACGATCTCGCCGCAAAAACCGCAGCAGGGAGTGTGACGCCGTATTGGCGGGTGTATCCTCCTGCCTCTTCGGGAGTCCGAGTCACTTGAGCGCCCAGGAAGAGAACCTTCGCGGTCGGATCCCGCCGCACAACGAGTCCGCCGAGAGGGCGGTGCTCGGCGCGCTACTCCAGGATCCCGAGCGGATGGCCGACGTGCACGAGCTCATCCGCGGCGAGGACTTCTTCGGCCAGCGGCACCGGATCATCTTCGAGGCCTTCCTGAGCCTCACCGAGCGCAACGTGGCGGTGGATCTGCTCAGCATCGCCGGCCTGCTCAACGCGGAGGGCAAGCTCGCGAGCGTCGGCGGCAACTCGTACCTCGCCGACCTCACCTCGGTGGTCAGCTCCGCCGCGCACCTCATGCACCACGCCGAGATCGTCTCGGAGTGCGCCGTCCTGCGCCGCCTCATCTCCGAGGCCACGGACGTCATCGATCGGGCCTACGCCACGCCGCCGGACGGGGAGAGCGTGCGCGCGTCCCTCGACGAGGCCGAGCACCGGATCTTCAAGATCACGGAGAACCGCGATCGCACCGGAGCGGTACCCATCGCGGAGACGATCGCGGACGCGTTCCGGCGCATCGACAGCGCTTCGGGTAGGAAGGGCGTCACGGGTATCCCCAGCGGCTTCTACGACCTCGATGACATGCTCAGCGGCTTCAACCGCGGTGAGATGACGATCATCGCGGCGCGGCCCGCGATGGGCAAGACCGCCTTCATCCTGAACGTGATGGATTATGCGGTCACGCATCGCCCCGATTGGATGGACCACGAGCCCGTCGTGCTGTTCTTCAGTCTCGAGATGGGCAAGCTGTCGATCGTCCAGCGCATGCTCTGCGCTCGTGCGCGCGTCGACGCGCACAAGCTGCGCACGGGTCGGATCCACAGCGAGGACTACGCCGAACTGGCGCGCGCGGCCGGCGAGCTCGAGTCCGCGAAGCTCTACATCGACGACACTCCCGGCCTGACCATCATGGGGATCCGCAGCCGAGCCCGGCGCGTGAAGCACAACTACGGTCTCGACATGATCGTCATCGACTACCTGCAACTGATGTCGGCCAAGGGTGAGAACCGCCAGCAGGAGATCAGCCTGATCTCCCGGTCCTTGAAGGAGCTCGCGCGCGAGTTGGAAGTGCCCTTGATCGCGCTCTCGCAGCTATCGCGCGCCGTCGAGTCGCGCGAGGACAAGCGCCCCCTCCTCTCCGACCTCCGGGAGTCGGGCTCGATCGAGCAGGACGCCGATGTCGTGCTGATGCTGTATCGTCAGGAGTACTACAACCAGACCGAGGAGAACCGGGGCAAGGCGGAGGTGGTCTGCGCCAAGCAACGCAACGGCCCGACGGGGTCCATCAAGCTTCAGTTCTTCGGCAGCATCCTCAAGTTCGACAATCCTGAGCCTTCCATGGCGGAGCCGATCAGCCTCTGATCGGCGGGCTGCCCCTATCACTTGGACGGCCTCGTCGGACTCCATATGCGCCTCGCGCCGGTGTTCTGGCTGGCTGCCCTCGCCGGCGCCCCGCTCGCTGCACCCCAGGTCATCGAGACCGGCCCCGGGCTCGGGCTGGAGCCCCAGGGCGCGCGCGGCGAGATCGTAGAGTCGATCCGCGTCGAGGGACTCGACCACACCCCCGAGCAGTCCGTCATCTCGGCCCTGGGGCTCGAGCTCGGTGAGCCCTACGACCGCGCCAAGGTCGATGAGGGCATGCACAGCCTCTGGAGAAGCTTCAAGATCATCGTGCTGAACTTCTCGCAGGTCGAGCGGGAAGGCGGCGGCATCGACGTCATCGTGCGAGTGCGCGAACAACCGGTCGACTACGAACCGCGGTTCGTGGGTCAGGAGGGCATCTCGACGGCGAAGATCCTCGAGTGGGCAGACCTCAGCGAACGAGCGGAGCTCTACCTGCACGAGGCCGGCCGCGTTCGGCACCGACTGATCACCGCGTACCGCCAACACGGCTACCACTTCATCGAGATCGACGTGATCACGACCGGGGGCGATGACGATCCCGAGGGCGGAGCCCCGGACGTCATCTTCGAGATCCGTGAGGGGCTGAAGGTGCGCGTGTCCAGCGTGGAGGTCAGCGGCAACGACTCCCTCCCCGACACGGGCTGGGGGTTTTGGAAAGGGGGTCTATCCGACTTATCGGACCGCCAGACCAAGGGGCAGGGCATATTCAGTTGGTGGGGGCGGGTCTTCGTCGAGGAGGTTCTGCGGGCGGACCTCGTGGCCATGCGCCAGGTCTACCGCGACCGGGGTTGGCTCGACGCCAAGGTCGAGCTCCTGCCGCTCGTGTTCTCGGACGAGCGGGACCGCGTGCAGGTGTCCATCATCGTCGACGAGGGCCCTCAGTACGTCGTGAAGTCCATAGCGATCCAGGCCGTCGAGCGCTTCGAGGACGAGCAGGGAAACATCGTCGAACAGGACGCCGAGCTCTTCTTTCCGGAGGCGGAGCTGCTCGAGAAGGTTGAGATGAAGCCCGGCGTGCCCTTCGAGAAGGCGCGTCTGCGACACGACCGGCGCGCGATGCGGGATTTCTATGGCAAGCGCGGTTACATCGCGTTCGACGGGGCCGACGAGACGAAGGGCTGGCAGTTGCTCGAGCCCCTGATCGTCACGGACTTCGAGCGCAAGGAGGTGCTGGTCACGTACCGGATCCACCAGGGGCGCCAGCGCTTCATCCGCGAGATCAAGATCCGCGGCAACCACCACACGCGGGACCGTGTCATCCGCCGTGAGATCGGCGTCATGGAAGGGGACCTGGCCGACATCGTCGAGATCGAACGGTCCCTGCGCCGGATCACCGGCACGGGCTTCTTCGTCGACAGGCAGAACCCGGAACACCCGAATCCGGCCTACCGTTTCATCGAGACGGACGATCCCGACCGGGTGGATCTCGTGTACACGGTGGAGGAGGGGCGCGTCGTCGACCTGCAGCTCTCGGGCGGCGTCGCGAGCGACAGCGGCCTCGTGGGCATCATCTCCCTCTCGATGCGGAACTTCGACGCCACGGACCTGCCCAGCTCCTTCTGGGGCACCTTCGGCGAGGTCTACCGCAAGGAGGCGTTCCACGGCGACGGCGAGTTGCTGAACATCGACCTCTCGCCCGGCTCGCAGGTCAGCTCCTGGCGCATCCGCTACCGGCACCCCGACATCTTCGGCACGCACCTCAATCGGTGGAGCCTCGACAACGAGTTCTCCCAGCGCGACCGGATCTTCCGCTCGCACGATGAGGACCGCACGCGGGCCGTGATGACCCTCGGTCGGCGGTTCTTCGAGCAGGACGTGACGGTCAGCGTCGGCCCCATCTACCAGACTGTCGACATCCATGACCTCGATGAATCCGACGACGACCTCGCGGGCAGCAAGGTGCCGGATACGCTCGAGGACTCCAAGGGCAAGTCCAACTTCCGGGGCATCAGCTTCGGCGTCCGTCGCAACCTTCTCAACAGCCGGATGAGCCCGACGGAGGGCACGCTCGAGCGATGGAACAACTCCATCTACGGTGGGTTCCTCGGGGGCGACAACGACCTGATCAAGAGCGAAGTGGGCTACGACCGCTATTGGCTCATGGGGCCGGAGGAGCAGGAGGTCCGACCCGGATTCTTCCTCGGGCTCGCGGCCGGGGTCGCTACCTCCACGGGGCAGCCGGGCTCGGTGAACTACTCTGAGCGCTTCTTCCTCGGCGGCTCGTCGACCCTCCGCGGGTTCAGGTTCCGGGGCGTCGGTCCGAACCAGGGGGACTACGCCATCGGTGGCGAGACCATGCTTCGTGGCACGCTCGAGTATCGCTTCCCGCTCCTGTCAGCACCCCTGCCCGGCACCTCGCAACGCCGCGAGGTGTTCCGCGGACTGTTCTTCATCGACGCCGGTCTGCTCGACCCCGATGCCTTCGAAGTCGACCTCGACGAGTATCGCGCCTCGATCGGGTTCGGCTTCGGGCTCGTCAGTCCCATCCCGCTCACGTTCAACTTCGGGTTCCCTCTGAGGGAGGGTGACGGGGACGAAACCGAGGTCTTCTCCTTCCGCCTGTCGCTGCGTTAGGTCGCACGGCGCCTGTCCCCATGGAACCGGGGGCGGTCATTTGACAGGACCGGCGGACTTGTCTACACCAGGTTTCAGGTGGCTGTCCGCACTGTAGGACGCCCGGTGAACCCGGAGGTCGGGTTCCAGACCGATGACACCGCGCACACTCTCCGAACTCGCTGAGCTCACGGGTTCCGATCTCGTCGGCTTCGGCGATCGATTCGTGACGGGGCCCGCCTCCCTGCGCCATGCGAAGGACGGCGAGATCAGCTTCCTCGTCGAACGCCGCCACTCCGCGGAGCTCGAGACGACCCACGCCTCGGCCGTGGTCGTGGGGGAGGAGATCGAAACGAGCCGGACCGACCTCACGCTCCTGCGCAGCAAGGACCCCGGCCGGGCGTTCGGGGAGATCGTCCTTGCCTTCGCACCCGAGGAGGTGCCGGTCGCCGCGGGTGTCCACCCGACCGCAGTGGTGGATCCGAGCGCTCAGTTGAGCACCGGCGTCTGCATCGGACCGCTATGCGTCATCGGCCGGGACGCGCACCTGGGGACCGGATCGGTGCTCCACCCCGCCGTCGTCGTCGGGGCCAGAGCTCGCATCGGGGTGGAGACCGTGCTCCACCCGGGAGTCGTCATCTACGCGCATTCGACGGTCGGCGCGCGATGCGTCATACACGCGGGGGCGGTCCTCGGCAGCGACGGGTTCGGCTTCGAGGCGAGCCGCGAAGGCTGGGACAAGATCCCCCAGTGCGGCACCGTCGTCGTCGAGGACGACGTCGAGATCGGAGCCAACGTCACGATCGACTGCGCGCGCTTCGGCGCGACCCGGATCGGGCGCGGCGTGAAGATCGACAACCTGGTTCACATCGGGCACAACGTCCAGGTGGGCGAGGCAGCGATGCTGGTCGCCCAGGTCGGCGTCGCGGGCTCGAGCCGCATCGGCAAGCGCGCAATCCTCGCGGGGCAGGCCGGCATCGCGGGGCACATCGAGGTCGGGGATGGGGCCCGCGTCGGCGGCGGGAGCGCCGTCTTCAAGGACGTCGCGCCCGGCGAGGACGTGTTCGGCGTTCCCGCGAGCCGCAAGTCCGCGCACCTGCGGACGCTGGCGCGGCAAAGACGTCTCGGAGCGCTGTTCGATGATTTCCGCCGACTGGCGCGGCGCGTTGCGGAGCTGGAGGAGGAGCGACGTTGACGCGCAACCAGCGGACGCTTCGGACGGCGGTCGAGTTCTCGGGCATCGGGATCCACACGGGCGAGACGATCCGCGTCCGGCTCCTCCCCGCCCCGCCCGGGACGGGCGTCGAATTCGTGCGGACGGACCTCCCCGACGCTCCGGTCATTCCGGCGCACATCAGCTACCATTCGCCGAAGGACATGCGCACCCGCCTCCTGCACGGCGGGGCGGTCGTCGAGACGGTCGAGCACCTACTCGCCGCGTGCTCGGGGCTCTCGATCGACAATCTCCGGGTCGAGCTCTCGGGCTCCGAGCTCCCGGTGCTCGACGGCAGCGCGCTCCCATTCATCGAGTTCCTGCAACAGGCCGGAATCACCGAGCAGAAGGAGCAGGCCAAGGTCTTCAAGCTCGAGGAGCCCGTGTACGTGCGCGAGGGAGACGCGACTCTGGTCGCGCTACCCCGCGACAAGGACGGCCTGGAGCTCGAGTACGTGGGGACGTTCGACGAGGCCCAGGAGCTCAGCGGTTCGTACCGGATCGAGCTCACGCCCGAGATCTTCGTGGAAGAGATCGCCCCCGCGCGGACGTTTGCCCTCGCCTCGCAGGTGAAGGCACTCCAGGAGGCGGGTCACGGCAAGGGTGCGACGCGCGACAACACGCTCGTCGTCGGCGATCCCGACACCGAGTACCGGATGCCGCTCGAGCCCATCCGGCACAAGCTGATGGACCTGATCGGGGACCTGCGGCTGCTCGGCGCGGACCTCACGGCGCACGTGATCGCGACCCGCACCGGCCATCGCGTGAACGCCGAGCTCGTGCGCCGCCTCCTGGACCTCATGCAGGCCCAGGAGACGGAGGGGCTCGTCCAACGCGAGTCGGCGCTCGACATCCGCGAGATCCTGCGGATGCTGCCACACCGCTATCCCTTCCTCATGATCGATCGCGTGATCGAGGTGGAGGGCTACAACCGCGCCGTCGCGATCAAGAACGTCACCGTCAACGAGCCGTATTTTCAGGGCCACTTCCCCGACATTCCGCTCATGCCGGGCGTGCTGCAGCTCGAGTCGATGGCCCAGCTCGCCGGAATACTCCTCCTGCGCAAGCTGGAATACACAGGCAAGCTGGCCGTGCTCTGGTCGATCGACAAGGTGAAGCTGCGCGGTGCTGTCACGCCGGGCGACCAGCTCCGTGTGGAAGTCGAGACCACGCGGATGAAGGGCCGGACGGCCCAGGTTCGGGGCCGGGGCACCGTCGCCGGGCGTCTCGTGTGCGAGGCGACGCTCATGTTCACGATGATCGACGCTTGAGACAGATTCTATGGCCACGAAGATCCACCCCACAGCCGTGATCGCGACCGGCGCCGAGCTCGGCGCGGGCGTCGAGATCGGACCGCACACCGTCGTGGGTCCGAACGTCCGGATCGGCGACCGCACGAGGATCGGCGCGCAGGTCGTGATCGACGGCGTCACTCGGATCGGCGAGGACAACGTGATCTCCGGGCAGGCGAGCCTGGGAGGCCCGCCGCAGGATTTCTCGTACAAGGGCGAGCCCACTCGACTCGAAATCGGCGATCGCAACACGATTCGCGAGTTCATCACGATCAACCGCGGCACCGTGAAGGGCGGCGGCACCACCTCGGTGGGAAACGACAACCTGTTCATGGCCTGCTGTCACGTCGCTCACGACTGCGAGATCCGCGACAACGTGATCCTCAGCAACAACGTGCTCCTGGCAGGGCACGTCCTCGTCGAGCAGCACGCGAACATCGGCGGCGCGGCGGCTGCGCACCACTTCGTGACGATCGGCGCCTTCGCCTACGTCGGGGGCATGACGCGCATGGTGCGGGACGTGCCGCCGTACATGATCGTCGAGGGCCACGCGGCCCGCGTGCGCGGGGTGAACGTGATCGGGCTCAAGCGCGCCGATGCCTCCGAGGTGGACATCGAGGCGCTGCGCGCGGTCTTCAAGCGGATCTACCGGACCGGTAACCCCCTTCGGAAGGTGCTCTCGGAGCTCTCGGATGAGCCGCACGAGCCGGACTTCGTCCAGCACCTCATCCGCTCACTCAACGACACCGAGACCGGGTTCAAGGGCCGTTTCCGCGAGAGCATGCGCGCGGAGTTTGCGCGGCTGGGCGCGGAGCGCATCCTCGCGCGCACCTCGGCGCCGTGAGCCTGAGGCCCCTGAAGGTCGCCGTGGTCGGGGTCGGGCACCTGGGGAGCATCCACGCCCGGATCTACGCGGAGCTCGAGGGCGCCGAGCTCGCCTGCGTCGTGGACGCCGACGGGGAGCGGGCTGCGAGAGTGGCGGGGGAGCTCGGCTGCCGGGCCCTGTCGGACGTGCGCGAGCTGCCGGACGACGTCGACGCCGTCAGCATCGCCGTGCCCACGTTCGCCCACGAGGCGGTCGCCGTGCCCCTCCTCTTGCGCGGCGTCCCGGTTCTGGTCGAGAAGCCGCTCGCCGGAAACCTCGCGGCGGCCGATGCGATCCTCGCGGCTGCGGAGCGGGGCGGCGCCGCGCTCGCCGTCGGGCACGTCGAGCGGTTCCAGCCGGGCCTCTTGCGCGTCCGCGAGATGGGCTTCCGGCCGCGCTTCATCGAGTGCCACCGGCTCGCGCCATTCAGCTTCCGCAGCACGGACGTGGGTGTCGTGCACGACCTCATGATCCACGACCTCGACCTGGTTCTCGACCTCGTCGACTCCGAGGTCGTCTCGATGGACGCGGCGGGCGGGGCGATCCTCTCGGACAACGAGGACGTCGCCTCGGTCCGGCTCGTCTTCGAGAACGGCGCGCGCGCCAACGTGACGGCGAGCCGCGCCTCGTTGAAGCCCATGCGCCGGTTTCGCTTGTTCGCCGCCGACGCGTACGTGAGCCTGGACTTCACCGAGAACCACGGCCTCGTCGTCAAGCGGGGGCCGAACTGGGAGGCGAAGCGGGCCGAGCTCGCCGCGAAGAGCCCCGCGGAACTCGCGGCGACCGAGGATTGGATGACCAGCGGCATGCTCGAGGTCGTGCCGCTCGAGCTCGGCGGCGAGCAACGGCCGCTCCAGGCCGAGCTCGCATCCTTCCTCGCCGCCGTACGCGACGGCCGGGAGCCCGAGGTCACGGGGGCGGACGGCCGGCGAGCGCTCGCCCTCGCCGACAGGATCTCGGAGACGATCGCGCGCCAGGGTTGGTAGGTTCTGCGACATGTCGCTACGACCCGTCGACCCCGACGTCTCCTTTCCGGAGCTCGAGGAACGCCTGCTCGAGCGCTGGGACGAGCTCTCCGTGTTCGCGCGCAGCGTCGCGCAGGAGGCTCCGAACGGCGATTTCTCCTTCTACGACGGGCCGCCCTTCGCCACCGGTCTGCCGCACTACGGGCACCTGGTCGGGAGCGTCCTGAAGGACATCATCCCCCGCTACTGGACGATGCGCGGCTACCGCGTCGAGCGCCGGTGGGGCTGGGACTGTCACGGCCTGCCCGTCGAGAACGAGACGGAGAAGGACCTCGGGCTCGAGGAGAAGCGCGACATCGAGGCGCTCGGCGTGCAGGCGTTCAACGATGCGTGCCGCGGCATCGTCCTGCGCTACACCGGCGAGTGGCGGAAGACGATCCGGCGGATCGGGCGCTGGGTCGACTTCGAGGGCGGCTACCGGACGATGGACCGCGACTACATGGAGTCGGTCTGGTGGGTCTTCGGGGAGCTCTGGCGCAAGGACCTCATCTATCAGGGATACCGCGTCCAGCCGTACTGCCCGCGCTGCGGGACGCCGCTCTCCAACTTCGAGCTGAACCAGCCCGGCGGCTACCGCGATCGCCAGGACCCGAGCGTCACTGTGCGCGTCCGTATTACGGAATGGGAGGACGAGACAGAGCTCTGGCTGTGGACGACGACGCCCTGGACTCTGCCGTCGAACACGGCGGTGGCCGTGGGCTTGGACATCGACTACGTGGAGGTCGTGAGGGGTGGGGACTCGCCGAGCGTGATCCTGGCCGAGGCGCGCGTGGGGCACTACTTCCCCGATTCGGACGCGATCCACATCGGTCGCCGGTGGAAGGGGAATGAGCTCGCCGGGCTGAGGTACGAGCCGCTGTTCGACTTCGCGCCTCGCGTCGCCGACAGCCCCCAGTACACGGTCATCGCCGCTGACTTCGTCTCCACGGAAGAGGGCACGGGCGTCGTCCACATGGCGCCCGCGTTCGGCGAGGACGACTTCGCGCTCGGGGAGTGCGCTGGCCTGCCCGTGTTCCGGCCCGTCGGCCCCGACGGGCGGTTCACGGACGAGGTGCCGCCCTACGCGGGGATGGGCGTCAAGGATGCCGACAAGGACATTCTGCGCGACCTCAAGGCTGCCGGTGCGGTCGTCGACCACAGGACGATCGAGCACAGCTACCCGCACTGCTACCGCTGCGATTCGCCGCTCCTCTACATGGCGCTCGACACGTGGTTCATGAAGATCGAACCCCTGAAGGCGGCGATGCTCGCAGCCAACGCACAGACGAGTTGGGTTCCCGCGAACTTGAAGGACGGGCGCTTCGGCAACTGGCTCGAGGGCGCACGTGACTGGAACTTCTCACGCACCAGGTACTGGGGCACGCCGATCCCGATCTGGTTGTGCGACGGGTGCGACGCGCGCGAGTGCCTCGCCTCGGTGGCCGAGCTCGAGGAGCGCGCGGAGTGCACGGCCCCCGACCTCCACAAGCAATTCGTCGACGAGTACGCCTGGCCGTGCGCCAGTTGCACCTCGGGCACCATGCGCCGGATCCCCGAGGTGTTCGACTGCTGGTTCGAGTCGGGGAGCATGCCCTACGCCCAGCTCCACTACCCCTTCGAGAACCGCGAGCGCTTCGCGGCGACGTTCCCCGCCGACTTCATCGCCGAAGGGGTCGACCAGACGCGGGGGTGGTTCTACACGCTCACGGTCCTCGCGGCCGCCCTCTTCGAAGGGCCGGCCTTCAAGCATGTGATCGTGAACGGGATCGTGCTCGCCGAAGACGGCGAGAAGATGTCGAAGCGCAAGCGCAACTACCCGGATCCGACCGAGCTCCTGAACCGCTACGGGGCGGACGCGCTGCGCCTCTACCTCATCAACTCGCCGGTCGTCAACGCGAAGGACCTCAAGTTCAACGAGGACGGGATCCTCGAGCAGATTCGCGCCGTGCTCCTCCCGCTCTGGAACTCCTATTCGTTCCTGACGCGCTACGCCGCGGTCGACGGCTGGGCCCCCGACGGCGTCGCCCCCGACCCGGCCGTGAACGAGCTGGACGGCTGGATCCTGTCCCGGCAGCAGTCCCTGATCGGGCTCGTCGAGGAGCGCATGGCGAGCTACGAGCTCTTCCGCGTCGTGCCGGCGCTCGTGAGCTTCATCGAGGAGCTCACGAACTGGTACATCCGCCGCAGCCGCCGGCGCTTCTGGAAGGCGGGCAAGGCCGAGCACGCGGACGCGGACAAGCTGAACGCCTACCGCACCCTGCACCACGTGCTCCTCGTCATGAGCCGCGTCCTGGCGCCGTTCCTGCCGTTCGTGTCCGACGAGATCTACGGCAACCTCTCCGATGATTCGCGTGAGGACAGCGTGCACCTCACCACATTCCCCGAGCGGGACCCGAGTCTTTGCGACCCGGCGCTCGAACGCCGCATGGGGCTCGCCCGAACCGCGGTCGGCCTGGGGCGCGGGTTGCGCTCGCGGCACAACGTGAAGGTCCGCCAACCGCTGCCGCGGATGACGGTCGTCGCGGCCACGGCCGAGGACCGCGCAGCCCTCCAGCGCGTGTCCGGCATCATCGCGGAAGAGCTGAACGTGAAGGAGCTGGTCGTGTCCGAGGACGAGTCCGCGCTCGTCACCTACTCCGCGCGCCCGAACCTGAAGGTGCTCGGACCCCGCTACGGGAAGGCGCTCGGGGCGATCCGCCAGGAGGTCGGAACGCTCACCTCGCAGCAGCTCGCCGCCGTGCTCGCGGGCGAGGCCATCCCGAGCCGCGTGGCGGACGGGCTCCGCTACGACGCGGAGACGCTGCTCATCGACCGCGCGTCGCGCGCGGGGACGGTCGTCGACGCCCAGGACGGGGTGACCTGTGCCCTGGACCTTTCCGTCACGCCCGAGCTGCGGCGCGAAGGCCTCGCCCGCGAAGTGATCAACCGGATCCAGAACCAGCGCAAGGACCTCGGCCTCGAGCTCGACGATCGGATCGTCGTGCGCCTGCGGACCTCGGGAGCGGTCGCGCAGGCGATCCAGGAGCACTGGACGGCGTTCATCGCGGGCGAGGTGCTCGCCCAGAGCGAAGCCCCCGAGACTACCGGGCCCTCGGGCGAGCTCGAGGGCGCAGTCGCGCACGACATAGACGGCGAGCGCGTCATCATCGATGTCGCGCGCCGTTCGCGGTGACGGCGAGTTCCATCAGAGCCCTCGAGCGACAATTATCGCAAGACCCTTTCGAGGAAAAATCGCGCTCGAAATTCCGAGGATCGACACCGGGAGTTCGTTGCGTCCTGTGCCGCGAGTGCTAGCTTCGTGCCTGGGGATAGCCCTGGTGACACAAGTGACTCCCAAGCACCTTGGAGCCTAATCATCGACCGCGGGCCTAGTGCTGCTAGCGTGACCTGTTCACGTTGTGCTTGGCCCACCTGGAGCTTCGGGTTCCGGGTCGACTGGAGCACGGTATCGCCGGGGTCCCCCAATCTCCCGTCGCGGTCGCCACGACGGATGCGCACGCGCCCCGCGGTTTCCATCGTTGCCGCTTCGAACGCCGTGCGCGGCTCGCTATCATCGCTCCAGTAGCGACTCCACGTGCCGCGTACGGCGGTGCATGACCCGTGACCGAGGCCGAGGTAGGTATGAGGGGAATCGTGCTCCTGATGATCGGCGGCGCCCTCCTGTGGCTCGGCGTCTCCAAGTACTACTCGAACGAGGAACAGGGCGAGGGTGAGCCCCGGGGCGGGTTCGCCGTGCGCCCCGCGGCAATCGACCCCACCGGCTTCGCCTACTCCGCATCGGACGCGGGGGGGGACCCGGCGTTCGGACCCGCCGCGGCCGGGGCCGTCGACTCGGGCACCGACGCGTCGGCGGCCGGGGCTCCCGCCCCTCCCGCTGCGATCGTCCCTCCGCCCGCCACCGGAGACGAGGACGGATTCGCGTTCACCTCCGACATGGGCGACCCGGTGGAGCTCGGTCGCGTGGTCGTCCACGAGTCTCGCAAGCGGCTCACCGAGTACTTCCTGCGTGGTCCAGGCCTGCGGCTGCCCGTCGCCACCCAGAAGCTGGTCAGCGCCTTCGTGCTGGCGATCGACGGCAACGTGCCCGCTGGAGCCTCGCGCGCGGAAGGGTTGGACGGGGCGGAGGGCCTGACGACGGCCCAGGTGGAGCTCCTCCGCGCGGTCCTGACGCCGCTGGAAGCGCGTCCCGTCGCGGCCGGTGCGTTCCGGCGCGATCCCCTGGCGCTCGCGATGTACATGGAGCTCCTGGAGCGCGAGGCCGCGGAGGCGCAGGCGCAAGGGGACGACCGCACGGCGGCCGAGGATTATTCGGAGCTCCTGCAGCTCGAGCTCGACGCGCCCTGGGCCGCGGAGGTCGCCGAGCCCGACGGCTGGAGCCGACTCGTCGAGCGGTGGAGCACGGCGCTCAACCGAGCTCAGGACGGGCACCGGTTCAACCCGCGCGGCGAGTGGGTGAGCGTCGAGTACGAGGTGAAGAAGGGTCAGAGCCTGATCCTCATTCGCAAGGAGCTCGTGCGCGAGGATCCGCGGCTGATCCTGTGCACCGGCCTCATCGAGCGGGTCAATCGGCTCGGCAAGTACCTGCAGCCGGGCGACATCCTCCGGATTCCCACGGAGACGCCGGATGTGATCGCCGATCTCGACGCGCGCGTGCTCCTGTACCGGCACGGCGGCGAGGTCCTGCGGGCCTACGAGATCGGGATCGGCATGGAGGGGCACGCGACGCCGACGGGCGGATTCACGGTGGGGGAGAAGCAGAAGGATCCGAGCTGGATGCCCCTGGGCGGACCCAGCATCCCGTTCGGAGCCGCAGGGAACCCGCTCGGGACGCGCTGGATCGCGTGGCTCGAGGAGGGCGTCAAGAACTCCTACGGCTTCCACGGGACCAGCGTGGAAGACAGTGTCGGGCGACGCGTGAGTCAGGGCTGCATCCGGATGCGGAACCCTGACGTCGAGGAGCTCTTCGAGCTCATTCCGATCGGGGCGGCGGTCACCGTTCGGCCCTAGCTTGGTGTTCCGCCCTTCTGGGCGCAACGCCACCCCGTTAGCAGTGCCCTGAAGAACGCCCTTCTGCGGCTCTGCCCGTTCCGCAGCTGCGGCGCCCTGCCCGTCGATCCTTGCTCGAAGCCCAGCCATGACCGCATCCGTCGTCTCGACTTCGTTCTGCTCGCTTCGAGGAAGATGGCTTGGTCTCGCCACGGCCCACTCTCGACGGGCTGCCGGCTCCATGCCGGTCACTTCGGGCCGATGACTGTCTTGCCACCGAGCCCTGACTGGTTGGGGAGGCAGCCACCGGGCGGCGGTGAACGGCATCGGGTCCCAGTACCGATGCCGTTCCGGTGGGGGCCCTCCGCCGGCCTGCCCGGGGAGCTCGTGCCCATGCGTGCACCCGACGGGAAGCATCCACACCCCGGTGGTAGCCTGGGTGGACCCCGGTTCGGGGCCTGCCCGGGCGCCCCTCGCCAGGCGCTCCGCGTGAGCGGGAAAATCAAAGCGGGGCCCATAGCCAAACCCTGCTAGGGCAAAGACTTACGTGAGCCGCGAGCCATGTCCCCAGGTTTTTCTACCGACCCCATTGATCTGCCCACGCGAGCCCATACTATCTCTCCTCCTGACGCGGGCCAGACAGCCCGCCGAGCGGGCTCGGATACCTCCTCGGAGACCAGGCCCGCAGGTTGCTGTCGGCTCAGCGTGGTTCTTTGAAAACAAGGGTGACTCTTGAAAAACCTGAGTGAGCGTGGGGTACGCCGTAAGGCGTGCTCCGTACTCAAAGATACCAAGACAAAAACTTCAATTGAAGGGTTTGATCCT
>SMVQ01000059.1 GCA_004357655.1 Planctomycetota bacterium | reverse complement strand
CTTGGGCGATCTGGGCCCCGTAGACGCCTTCCCCATCCAGATCGCCGACATCGTCGTCACGCCGTGTATCTGGAATCCGGTGACCACTCTGGCAGCATCCATCGGATTGAATCCCTGGACGTTCAGCTCGATCGAGCACGCGAACTTCACCCAGATCCTCTGGGACAATGCGCTCCTGCCGGGTCCCGGTCCGACTGAGTACCGCTTCCGCATCTTGCCCGGACTCGGTCACGAGTATCCCAGCGGGAACAACCACCCTACGGACTACGTACCCCAGTACTACACGTGGATGAGTCAGTTCACGCGTTAGGTCAAATGACTCTGGCCGTCGTGCGCCGTCCAGACGCCTGCCGTGAAGCTCGCGAACTCTCCCTCCACTCTTCAACTAGAGTGAGTCCCGTGTCAAATTGTAGGACTGCACAGTAGGCTGCTTCACCGTTGCTCCAAGCGCGCGAGGGCCGCACGCATCGCGTCGAGCTCGGATCGCAGTGCGTCGATCTCGCGCCTTTGGTCCTGTCTGGCTGCCAGGCCGAGCTCGCGGCGCAGCTCCTCGATCTCGGTCTGCTGGGCCTGCATGCCGGCCATGAGGAACGCCGACCAGTCGCCGAGGCTCACGGCGCCGCGGTCCTTGCTCAAGATCTCCTCGGGGCTGTCCTCGGCGATCACGCCGATGTGCTCCTCCGCGTCCGGGTCGCCGGCGTAGGTGTAGTGCACCACGTCGGTGTCCACGATCGCGGCCAGGACCGCGGCGCGCTCGGCGGCGTCGAGGGGCCGGATGTCGCGCTTGTACTCGCGCGAGCTCAGGAGGTTCCAGGCGTTGGCGCGCGCCTCGGTGCCGTCGCCGGCCTCGCCGACCTGCAGCTTGTACGCGGGCGCGCTCGTGCCGATGCCCACGTCGCCGGCGAAGTAGACGGTCCCGCCCTCGGAGTAGACCGCGAAGCTGTCGTTCTGGCCGAAGTCCTGGTCCTCGAGGAAGACCCCGTAGTGGTTCTGGAGCGGGCGCGCGGCATTGGGGCTCCGCACGTAGAGCCCGTGATTGGCGACGATCTCGCCCGCCACCCCGTCGTGACCCCCCAGCAGGTCGAGGGTGCGGTTGTCCTGAACGGTCGCCGATTCACGCACGTCCGAGGTGATGAAGGCGCCGCGTTGCTCGTCCAGAGTGGATGTCCCGAGCGCCGTGGCCCCGATACCCGAGCCCGCCATGAACTCGATGTTCCCCGACCCGAACGTCCCGGCGCCGTGATAGGCGCCCACCAGGTAACGGATGTTGCGCGAGTTCGTGCTCGGGACCAGGGCGAGCTCCATGCTCCCCCACACGAACTTCTGGTCGGGTCCCGTCAGGTCGATCGTCGGGTCGACCTCGATGTAGGAGTACCGCGCGCGCCAATCCGAGTTGCCGCTGAAATCGGTCATGCGGTGGGAGATGTCGAAGATCACAGCCGCGCTCGATACACCGGTGTTGTTGCCGAACGCCACGCCACCGTCGACGGTGAGATCACCCGCGACGTGGAGACGCGATTGGGGCGCCAGCGTCCCTACGCCCACGTTGCCCGAAAGGTCGACGTTGAGGTCGAGACCGAGAGGGTAGAGCGACCCGAGCGTCGGCATCGACGAGGCGCCGATACAAGTGGCTGAGCCGGCCTGATCGGAGAGCGCGTCAGGGCAGAACGCGAGCCCGGCCACGGGCGTACCAGGTGGCGCCGAGGTCGCACTGCCGGTTGTCTGAGCTGCTGCCACGCTCGTGGCGAAGCCGAGCAGGAGGAACGGGAAGGCGGCGCGACGAATCCTCGGTAGGGTCATGGGAACTCCGGTGCGGATCGGGTCCAGGTGAATCGTCGGGCGGCCAACCCGCTCGACGGACCTGACGCGCCGCCCGAGTCTCGCTCCGGACGCGAATTCTGGAACCGGGGCCCGAGACGAGCCGATCGAGCGATTCAATTCCTTTCCAGCCAAGGGCTTGGGGGAATGGCGGGTTGCGAGGACCGACGTGCGTCATGGAAGCGCCCTTCCCGCAGCGCGACCTGCACGTCCGGTCGGCCGAAGGGTTGGCTTCGACGCTGGGACGCGAGTAGGTACGGAGAAGATCACGCGCCGACGCCGTCCAGGACGTTCCTCCTCCCGAGGTTCTGCGCACTACGGTCCATCCCGATGTCACCGACAGCAACGGCCGCCTGGACTCGGAGGCGCGGGCATTCTTCGGGATTACGGCAGGGAACGGAGAGTTCTGGTCGTTTGGGAAGAAGGTCGGTCGGATCGAAATGACCGTGGGCCGCGACGACATTCGATACTGACTCCGTTCGGCGCACTCCGCTACGCCGACCTACGGGGGTCAGAGGCGCCCTCGGCTGGCTCGAGAGCCTGATACGGAGCCAGGACAAAATCCGCCGGCACTCCCGAATCCTGTGCGGTGCTTCGCACCGCACAGGATTCGGGAGTGCCGGCGGATTTTGTCCTGGCTCCGTATCAGGCTCTGTATTACGCCGATTCCGGGAGATCGAACTCCACCGCCCAGCCCGTGCGCTCGCCGCGCATCCGTTGGAAGCGGACGAGGTGGCCGGGGACGCGTTTGACTACGCCGTCTTCTTCGATCTCGACGGTCACCGCGAGGTCCTGGTCGGAGAAGAAGAGCACGCCCGTCTGCGAGACGTTCTCGGCGCGGCCCTCGAACTCGGGGTTCTCCACGGTCAGGCGTACCTTGCTCTGCATGGAGACCCTGATGCCGGTGCGCCGCTCTCCGGTCATCGATTGGGTGTCATCGGAAGGCTTCATCAGCATTCTCCAGTGAGGGGTGATCGGGCGCCGGGGCTCGGGCCGTGGCGGTCGAGGTACCCTTTCGACAGAATCCTCCCGGAACTCAATTCCAGGTCCACCGCGGTGCCCGGAGCGGCACAGGATCTTGGAGCCGGGCCCAATCGACGATGGCAAAGCCGCCCCTCCGCAAACGCCTCCTCCGGTTCTCCCTGAAACTGCTGGGGGCCCTGGTCGTGGGGCTCGTCCTCGTCGAGCTCGGCTTCCGGTTCGCGGCGCTCCACGACAGCGACCTCGCACGCAAGCTGGGCGCCTCGATCCGCCACGAGCACCTCTTCGCGGACCGGTGGCAGGACGACTACTGGAAGCTCCGGACCCTGTTCGTGCCCCCGGAGTACCGCGAAGGCGCCTACGCGCCGGACAAGCACTACGACGAGCTCCTCGGATGGCGGAGCCGATTCGTCCTGCCGGAGACCTACGAGCACGAGGACGCCGTCGACATGGGCGACCGCCGGCCGGTCCTCCTGTACGGCGATTCGTTCGCCGCCTGCGCCACGCCGGCCGACTTGTGCTGGCAGGGCATCTTCCGGAACTCGGACCTGGCGGATGAGTACCGGTTCCTCAACTACGGCCGAACGGGTTTCGGATTCGACCAGATCTACCTGCAGTTCATCCACTCGATCGATCTGTACGCGGATGAGGACCCCATCGTCATCATCAGTCTGCTCGTGGACGAAGACCTCGACCGCAGCCTGCTCACGCTTCGCGGGTGGCCCAAGCCGCACTTCACGCTCGACGCGGACGGCGCCCTGCGCCTCGATGAGGGTCCGGTCCCGAAGGGCTTCGAGGCCTACATCGAGCGGTACCCACTCGAGATCACGAGCTACGCCTGGCGCTACCTCGTGTACGGCAAGCGCATGCTGCCGGAGACCTGGCAGCGGAAAGTCATGGGACGCCAGGCTACCTTCGCGGAGATGAGGGCGCTGAACGCGCGGATCCTCGCGGAGATCGAGCTCGAACTCGCGGCGCGCGACCTCGAGTACTTCGTGATCCTGTTCCACAGCAAGAAGCACTTCGGACCGAAGAACAAGAACAACTGGCGCGAGCCGTTCTTCATCCGCCAGTTGCAGCGACTCCGCATGCCGTACCTCTCGAGCAAGCGACGGCTACGCGAGGACCAGAAGACGAGCCATCGCACGCTCAAGGACTACTACATCTTCGAGGGTGAGGGCTTCGGCCACTACACGCCCCTCGGCAACGAGGTCATGTTCGAGATGATCCGGCGCGGGATCGCCCGGGACTACGACTGGTCGCCCTGACCCCGCGCCGCCCGGGTGCGGTAACCCTGCGGCCGGGGGCTGTTAGAATGCCGCACCCGCCGATCCACAGGAGATCCCGCCCATGAGCCTCGACGTATCCAGGACCCCCGCCGCCTCGCAGCTCGACAGCCGGCTCGAGCTCTTGGTGGAGAACGTCGAGCGCGTGATCTTCGGCAAGCACCGAGCGGTGCGACTCGCGGTCGTCGGCCTGCTCGCGGAGGGCCATCTCCTGCTCGAAGACGTGCCGGGCACGGGCAAGACGACCCTCGCGCGCGCGCTCGCGCGCTCGGTCGACGCCACCTTTCGGCGCATCCAGTTCACCTCGGACCTCCTCCCTGCCGACGTCACGGGCCTCTCGATCCTCCACGCCGAGTCGGGCGAGTTCCGGTTCCAGCCCGGGCCCATCTTCGCCAACATCGTCCTCGCCGACGAGCTCAACCGGACGCCGCCCCGGACGCAGTCGGCCCTGCTCGAGTGCATGAACGAGCGCTCCGTCTCCAGCGAAGGCGTGACGCGCCCGCTCCCGCGGCCCTTCCTCGTCATCGCCACCCAGAACCCGCTCGAGTTCGAGGGTACCTACCCCCTGCCGGAGTCGCAGCTCGACCGCTTCCTCCTCCGCATCCGCCTGGGTTATCCCGGTCCGGACGCAGAGCGTCGCATCCTCCGCGCGCAGGCGCTCCGCCACCCGCTCGACGACCTCGCGCCGGTGCTGGACAAGAGCGAGCTGTGCGCGCTCATCGAGCGCGTGAAGCAAGTGCGCGTCGACGACGCGATCCTCGACTACCTGATGCGCATCCTCGACGCCACGCGGAGCCGCGGTGCATTCCTGCTCGGTGCGAGCCCACGTTCGGGGCTCGGGCTCTACCGCGCCGCGCAGGCCCACGCGCTGCTGGAGCGCCGCGACTACTGCGTCCCGGACGACGTGAAGGAGCTCGCCGTTCCGGTGCTCGCCCACCGGGTCGTCCCGAGCCCGGTGAACGGGACCGGTGCACGGACGAGCGAGGAGGTGCTCGCCGAGCTCCTGGAGGACATCGCGGTACCCGAGTGAGCGACGAGGGCTACCTGGCGCCGAAGTGGCAGCGCACCCGACCGACGGGCATCGCGCGCTCGCTCATCCCGATCAGTGCGGCCCTGGTCCTGCTCTTCGTCTTCGGCGGCCGGCCCCTCGGGCTCGTCGCCGCGCTGGCCGTCGCGACCCTCCTGCTCGCCTGGGGCCTTGCGCGCGCGAACCTCTCCGCGCTCGAGGTCCTCCCGCCCGCGGCCTCCCTCGCCGCCGCGGGCGCGTGGTTCGAGCTCGCGATCCGCGTCCGGAATCGGAGCTCGTGGTTCGTCGCGCGCGACCTGCTGCTCACGCTCGACGACGGCACCCAGCGCACCACCGGCCCGACGGGTTACCTCCCATCGCTCGCGCGCGGCGAGTCCAGCGCGGTGCGAACGGCGCCCCGCTTCGCCACCCGCGGCCGACGACGCGCGGTCAGACTGACGATCACGTCGAGCTTTCCGTTCCAACTGTTCGAGCGCACCCTCGTCTTCGAGCTGCCCGCGGACATTCTGGTCCTCCCCTATCTCGCGGGTCTTCGCGCCCTCGACGATCGCGTCGCGCACTTCGCGGGCCGGAGGCTGGACACGGCGCAGGGCACCGTCGGCGACGGCGAGTTCTATGGCCTGCGGGAGTGGCGGGAGGGCGAGAGCCTGCGCGGCGTGCACTGGAAGCTCTCCGCCCGACGCGGCCGGCTGCTCGTCCGCGAGCTCCGGAACGAGGACCGACCCGCCGTGCACCTCTACCTTTCCACGCTCGTCGCCGGCCCCTTCCTCGCCCGTGCGGGCAACCGACATCCATCGTTCGAACGCGCGGTCTGCCTCACGGCGACGATCGCGGAGCACTTTCTGCGGGGCGGGCACCGCGTCGCGCTCACGGTCGTCGGTCCGAATCCGTGCTCCATCGAGCGGGGCCGCGGGCGGGCGAGCCTCTACCCGATCCTCGCCACCCTCGCCGAGGTCGAGCCGGACGGCGGCGATCCGCTCGCGGCCGTCCCGCAGCTCCGCCAGGGCCGTCGCCGCCGGGACGGTCGCGACGAAGTACCGATCGTCGTCGTCGCCGGACGCGGTGCGCAAGTGCCGCGCTCGGAGGCGATCCATCTCGACGTCGACGCCGCGGACATCGACGAGGTCTTCGACCCCGCGCAGACGCGCCACGCGCCGCTCTTCACGGCGCCGAGCTCGACATGGACCGGCTGAACGCACAAGCGGATAGGGCGCTGCGCACCGCGCTCGCGGCTTGCGCCGGCTGCGGCTGGGCGACCGCGTCGATCACGCTGCTGCACGGCATCGAACACTCGGCACCACGGGCTATCGCCTGCATCGCACTCCTGATCTTCGGCCCACTCTACGAATCGCACCTCGCCGGGTGGATCGCGCGTCTGCCCCGGTTCGGCGCGCGCCTCGCGCGGGCCGTGTGGCTGCTCGAGGTGCTGCCCATCGCGTTCCTGCCGGCGGGTCCGAGCGCGGCCTTTCTGCTCGGAGCCGTCATCCTCGCGCAAGGACACCTGTTCACCGGCGGGGAGGACGACCGCTACGCCGTGGGCTGTCTCCTGCTCCCGCCACTGCTCGCGGTCACGTGCGTCGCGCTCGTTCAGGCGCCGCTCCTGCTCGTGATGGTGCCCGCGTCGGTCGCGATGAGCCTCGTCGCCCTCGTCGTCCTCCACGGACGTCTGGCGCGGCGTCGCGTGCGCCGCCTGCGGCCGGATGCTGAGAGCGCGGCGGGCCGGCGGGCTCGACTCGGATTCGCAGCCTCGCTCTCGGCGGCGACCCTGAGTGTGGCCGTGCTCGCGTTCCTCGGGCTCGACCGCATCGCGGAGGCGATCGAGCGCGAGCCCGAGCGCAACGGTGTCGCCGGGGCCGAGCCCGTCCCCGCAGTCAACAGTGGCGAGACCCCGGACGGCGTCGCGGAGATGCGCGACTGGGACGTCGGGCAGGCGCTCGGGCTCTCGTCGCCCTCGGTGCTCTCGGACGTGCTCGTGATGCGAGTGTTGCCCGTCGATGGCGGGACCGGATTCACGCCGGGATCGCCGCTCTACATGCGCAACAGCGTCCTCGACCGGATCGGATCGGACGGCGTGTCGCTCCACGATCGGACCCATCCGCCCCTCATGACGGACGGGACCGACGGGCAGCTCGACGGATGGACGCGCGTCCGCGCGTCCGGCACCTCCGCGGGAGCTTCCGCGAGCACAGTGCGCCTGACCGTCGAGGTCCTCCGGCCGAGCATCATCACGGCGCAGGCCTGGACGCTGCTGTTCAGCCCGCACCCCCTCGCGGCGGTCAGCCTCCCGAGCGTCAGGTACAGCGTGGACAGCGTGTTCGTGGAGGTCGGTGTCGAGCTCGCGCCCTTCGCCTACGACCTCGAGTGCGAGCCGCGGAGACTCACGACCCCGGGGCTCGAGAGCGCCGCCGCGCAGCACCCGGATCCGCGCTTCCTGCAGCTCCCGGACGACGCCGCGGCCATGGCATGGATCGGCGCGCTCGCCCGGGAAACGACGCGCGGCGCCCGGTCGGACGTGCAGCGCGTCGCGCGGGTGCTCGCGTTCTTCAAGCAGGAGTTCGAGTACGGCTTCGAGGTGCTCGGGTTCCGGGGCACGCGCGCCATCCTGCAGTTCCTCGAGCAGCGGCGCGGCCACTGCACGCAGTTCGCGTCGGCGGCGACGTTGATGCTGCGCTCGCTCGGAATCGCCTCGCGCGTGGCGACCGGCTACCTCGCGAGCGAGTGGGACGAAGGGGCGGGCGCCTATCTCGTCCGGGAGCGCCACGCGCACGCGTGGGTCGAGGTCCACTTCGAGGGCATCGGCTGGGTGACGCTCGACCCGACGGCGGAGGACCTCAGCAGCCGCGCCCTGGCGCTCCTGCTCGGGGACGTGGGGATGGGTTGGTACGAGCGCCTGCGCCAGACTCTCGGCGGTTGGATGGAGAGCGGCGGTGAGACCGTGTCGCTGGGCGACGTGGTGTCCGCGCTCGCGTTCGCGCCGCTCGGGTTCCTGGGCGACCATCCCAGCGCGTGGCTGATCGTGGTCGCAGCGCTCCTCGCCGTGCTCCACCTGTTGTTGCGACGCCGGGGCACGACGGACACCGCGGGCGCGTTCCCGAGCCCCCTCCCCGCCCCCACGGCGCGGCTCCACGAACGGCTCGTGCGCGCGCTCGCCGCCCGGGGCCACCGGCGGGCGCGGGCCGAAACGCCGCGCGAGTTCGCGCGTGCTGTCAGCCTGGCGGAGGGCCGTCCGTTCCTGCCTCTGCGCGACGTCGTCGAGCTGTTCTACCGCGCCCGATTCGGGCACACCGAGCTGTCCAAGGACGAGGAACGGTTCGTGGAGGGGTTCGTCCGGCAGGTGTTGGAGACGGCCGCGGAGACCTGATCCAGGGCTCACTTCCGCCCAGCGAGGGTGCGCCCGAGCACGGCGGTGAGCTCGGACAGCGCGACCTCCTCGCTCGCGCCGGTCGCCAGGTCCTTCACCTGGCACGTCCCCGCCGCCCACTCGTCTTCGCCGATGATCACCGCCACGGCGTGCCCGCGTCGGTCCGCGTACTTCAGCTGGGCGCCGAGCTTGCGCGCCTTCGGATACAGCTCCGTACCGAAGCCGGCCGCGCGCAAGCGACTCGCCAGCGCCAGGTAGTCGTCACGGCGATCCGCGGCGAAGAACGGCAGAAAGATCGGCGCCGGCGTGCGCACGGCCTCGACCAGGCCGAGCTCCTGCATGGCGGCGAGCAGGCGATCGAGCCCCATGCTCGCGCCGATCCCGGGCAGGCGCTCTTTCGTGTAGACCGAAGCGAGGTCGTCGTACCGTCCGCCGGAACAGACGCTGCCGATGTCCTCGAGGTCGCCGAGGAACGTCTCGAACACCGTGCCGGTGTAGTAGTCGAGCCCGCGCGCGATCGAGGGGTCGAGCCGCAGCCGCTCCGCGCCGACGCCGGCGGCGGACGCGCCGGCGAGCAGCTCGCGCAGGCTCTCGAGACCCGCGCGTCCCGTCTCCGAACCCTCGACGAGCGGCGCGAGGCGCTCGAGCATGTCCGCGTTCGAGCCGTCGAGGGTCGCGACCCGCAGGACTTCGCGCGCTTCTTTATCGCTCGCCCCCGCTTCCGCGACGATCTCGGCCGCCACCTTGTCCGGACCGACCTTCGCCAGCTTGTCGAGGGCCCGCAGGACGGGGGCGGCGCGATCCGCGAGCCCGACGCGCTCCAGGACGCCCGTGAGCACCTTCCGGTCGTTGACGCGGATGACGAACCGCTCGAAGCCCAGCTTCGCGAAGAGCTCATGGATCACGACCGCCGTCTCGATGTCCGACACGATGCTCTCCGTGCCGATCGTGTCGAAGTCGCATTGGATGAACTCGCGGAACCGGCCGCGCTGTGTGTTCTCGCCGCGCCACACCGGCCCGATGTGATAGCGCTTGAACGGCATGCCGAGCTCCTGGCCGTGCTGCGCCACGAAACGGGCGAGGGGCACGGTGAGGTCGAACCGCAGCGCCACGTCGCGCCCGCCCTTGTCCTCGAAGCGGTAGAGCTGCTTGTCGGTCTCGTCACCGCCCTTGCCGAGCAGGATCGCGGTGTACTCGAGCGCGGGTGTGTCGATCGGGCTGAAGCCGAACGAGCGGTAGACCTCCCGCGCGGTCTCCATCAAGCGTTCGCGGGGGATCATGACCTCGGGCAGGTAGTCCCGAAAGCCCTTGAGAGTGCGGGGCGTGATGAGTGATCGCGACGACATGGAGCTTCCTGCGCGGGGGACAGGATAGCGAGCCGCGGTCCCGGAGTCGTCGGCGGAGGATCGGTCAGAGCACGATCTTCGTCTCGGCCGCCCTCGCCCCGAGCGCCTCGAGCTCCGTGGGCTCCACGTCGAGCCGCTCGAGACACGCCGCCGGCGTCCGATCCTGGAAGCTCTTCCAGCTCCCGCGCTCGATGCAATGGACGATGCGGTCCGCCACGAGCACGATCGCCGGGAGGGCGTCGAGCTCGGCGAGCCCGTTCTCGTTGTCGTGAAAGCGAGTCGCCCTGACGATCGTCTCGGGCAGCGCCCAGCGCTTCGCCATCATCGCGCCGAGGTCGTTGTGGGTGAAGCCGAAGACCTCGCGCTCGAGCACGTCGATCCCGACGTCCTCGGCCTCGGCGCGCTCGTACACGTCGACCCAGGCCTCACCCATTCGATCGAACATCACGAAATGGCCGATGTCGGCCAGGAGCCCGCAGACGTGCATGTCGTCCGGCTCCAGCCCGTTCGCGCCAGCGGCGACGCGCGTGAGCTCCGCCGCGACTCGCGCGGTCAGGATCGAGTGGCGCCACAGCGTGCGAACATCGAAGCGGCCGAGCCCCAGCGAAATCGGGCCGCTGAAGACCGGCGCGCGGAGGAGGAGGTTCTCCAGCCCCCGGAACCCGGCGACCGAAGCGGCGTGCTCGGGCGACAGGATCGGCTCCGCCAGCCCGTAGTGCGGACTGTTGACGCTGCGCAGGAGCCGCGCCGTGAGCGGCGGATCCTGGGCCACGGCCCGGCCGACCTCGACCATGCTCGCCCCGGGGCCCCCGAGCAGATCCCGGATCCGCTCGATCACCTTGGGCAGCGACGGGACGTTGAGCTGCGCCCCGAGGTGCTTCTCTATCTCTGCCTGTTTCACGGTTGGCTACCCGGTGTTCGGTCGATTCCGCCCGCGCCTTACCCGGATTCCCGCGTCGGCCGGGACCGACCCGGGTCCAGCGGTACCGATCCTGGGAACGGACTATTTTCCGTCCAGGGTGCCGAGCCACTCCCCGATCCACTTCGGGAGCTCGCACTCCGCCGCGAACGGCGGCGCTGCCCGGCGCACCCAGACGAGCCCGTGCTGCTCGCCCTCGACCTCCGCGGCGGGGACATCCCGGTCGAGCGACTCGAAGAAGAGCGTGGGCACGGGGGCGATCGGGCCGGGGACGCGGTCGCGCCGGTGAACCGTGGCGATCACGAGTCGGTCGAAGGGGAAGGCGCCGTCGACGAGGATCGCAATCTGGAACGGACCCAGCAGGGGCCCCCGAGCGACCAGGGTCAGGACGAGCGCCGGATCCTCGGCGCGCAACGCCCGCGCCAGACCGAACAGGCTCGGTCCCTCGGCGGCGACGAAGGGCAGGTCCGTGGCGATCACGCGGCAGCCGGAACCGTCGGCGAGCGCGCGCCATGCACGACCCTCGGAGCCGGCGAAGATCCAAGCCGGGTGGACGTACGAAGTGGTCGGCACGAACAACACCTGGCGCGCTCGGCCGCGCTCGGGATCGAGCACCCAGGTTCGGGAGTCTCCGATCTCGTAACCCTCGAGCGGACCGAGACGCCGCCACTCCGCGCTCGTCCCCGCGCCGGCCAGGAGGTCGGAGACGGGCGGCGCGATCACGTCGCGCACACCGTGGTTCACGCGATCGATCAGGGCCGCCGCGAGCGACGAGCGTTCGTCCAATGCGAGGAGCTCGTCGACCGCGGCGTCGAGCACGGGCCGAACGCACTCGACGTCCACCGGGAAGCCGCGGAACACGCCGTCCGGAGTGCGCACCTCCGCCACGAGCTTCCAGATAGCCGGCGGCGAGGGGGGCGCGTGGATGTACATCTCCAACCCCCGGACGCTGTCGGGGCTCGAGCTCATGGGCTCCGTGCGCGCGCGAACCTCCCGTCCGTCGGGTCCCAGCCAGAGGAGCGAGAGCTCGACCTCGTCCGCGGGGCGCACCTTGTAGAGCGTGACGATGCGGACCGTGATCGGATCGCCACGCTCCTCCGTGCCGGGCCGGAAGACGCCGGGGATCGGACGCAGGTCGAGGGCGTCGACGAGGTGTTGGCCGGGCGCGGGAGGCGCGTCTCCGATCCGGAGCATGCGCGTCATGCGCGTGAGCAGCGCGACCTCGAGCACGTAGACCGAGGGAATCCCGCGCGTCGCCAGCTCACGAAAGATCGTGAGCACGGGGGCGCGATGCTCCGCATCGGCGGCCTCCCACGCGGCCTGGAGCGCCAGGTAGCGCTCGAACCGCGCGTTTGCGACGTGACGCTTCGCGAGCGAATCCTGGGCGGAGGCGGACGACGCGAAGACGCCGAGGACAGCGGCGAGGAGGAGCGCGCGGGGTCGCGGAGCGTGGCGTCGCAGGGGTTGCCGCAGGTGTCGCATCTGGGGATCGCGCCCCGGGGGGCGCACTCGTGCCGATCTTACTCCGCGGCCCCGAGAACGACCCGCCCGCGCTTGACCACCGCGCGGACGGGGTTGCGGCCGAGCTCGTACGTCAGGTGGTGGTAATTGTCGACGTCGAGCACGAGCAGGTCCGCGGCTTTCCCCGGCTCGAGCGTGCCGAGCTCCGCCCCGAGACCCAGGGAGCACGCGGCGTTGAGGGTCGCCGCCGTCAGCGCCTCCGCCGCCGAGAACCCGTAGCGCAGGGCGGCCCAGGTGAGGACCTCCGGCATGCTCTGGGTGTAGCAGCTCCCCGGATTGAAGTCGGTGGCGAGGGCCGGTGCGAGGCCCTCGTTCACCATGCGGCGGGCGGGCGCCTCCTGCGTCTCGCGCAGGTAGAGCGGGACGAGCGGGCAGAGGACCGGGATCACGCCGCCCGCCGCGAGGGCCGCGATCCCCGCATCGCTCACGTGCTCGAGGTGGTCGGCACTCGCCGCCCCGAGCTCCGCGGCGAGCTCCGCACCTCCGAGCGGCGTGAGCTGGTCGACGTGCATGCGCAGCTCGAACCCGAGCTCGCGGGCGCGACCGAGGATCCGCCGCGATGCCTCGAGGTCGAAGACGTGGGCCTCCGTGAAGATGTCGCAGTACCGGGCGAGGTGGGACTCGGCGATGGCGGGGAGCATCTCCTCGACGAGCAGCGTCACGTACGCCTCGTGCTGCCCGCGGTACTCGGGCGGGAAGTCGTGCGCGCCGAGGAAGGTGGGCACGAGGTCGACGGCGTGGGCGCGGTTCGCGGTATCGATCGCCCGCAGGCACTTCAGCTCGTCCACCAGCGTGAGTCCGTAGCCGGACTTGGCCTCGACCGTCGTCGTCCCGAACGCGAGGAACCGGTCGAGCCGGACGAGCAGCCGCTCGAGCAACAGCTCCAGCGAGTTGTCGCGCACGCCCTCGAGGCTCGCCGCGATACCGCCGCCCGAGCGGGCGATCTCGACGTAGGACCTGCCCGCCACTCGCATCTCGAACTCGTCCTCGCGCGTCCCGAAGAAGACGGGGTGCGTGTGCGCGTCGACGAAACCGGGAACGATGGTGCCGCCCGCGGCATCGAGCGTTTCCGTCGCCCGGTAGGCGCCCGCGAGCTCGGCGGCGGGACCGACGGCCACCACCTCCCCGTCATGGCAGGCGACCGCGCCGTCCTCGAGTACGCGGATCGCGCCCAGCTCGGCCCCGCCCCTGGGCGTCGTCCCGAGCGGTGTCGCGACCTCGGCGGCGCCCGTCACGAGCAAGTCGATCGGACGCGGACTCACTGTCATGACGGCAGGATAACCGGGTACGGAGCCAGGACAAAATCCGCCGGCACTTCCGACAGCCGGAGCTACCGCCCGGCTGTCGGAAGTGCCGGCGGATCTTGTCCTGGCTCCGTAATCAACATCGCGCGCAGGATGTGGGCGCGGATGCGCTTCCGGGACCGGAACATGATCATCTTCATGTTGGAGCGCCCGACCTTCAGGCGCCGGCCGGCCTCCGCGTACGAGAGGCCTTGAACCTCGATCAGCTCGAGCGCGGCACGATCCCGTGGGCCGAGCTTCTCCCAGGCCGCGGCATAGTGCAGGAGCAGGATCGTCCAAGCACGTCGGAGCTCGGCGCGCTGTTCGGTCACGATGGCAGCGTGCTCGGGCCCTCCGCGTTCGTCCGCCGGCTCGCCCACTTCCGCGGTCATGGCTTGCAGCGAAATCGAGCGCGCGCGCCTGCGATTCCGGCGCACGACGTTCGCGGCGATGGTCCGCGCCCAGGCCCGAAAGGTGTTCCCGCCCTCGTCGCGGAATCCGGCCGCGTACCGGTAGATGTTCACGAACGTGTCCTGCAGGACTTCGAGCGGATCGCTCGTCTGACCGCGCCCGTCCAGGAGGTGTCCGATCCACGCGAGGAGCGACTTGCTCGCGCGCACGTAGAGCGCCTCGAAAGCCTCCTCCGTGCGCGTATCCCGGAAGAGGGTCATGAGCGCGGTCTCGACCCGGCGCTCACGCCGCTCGGAGTCCGGTCCCGCCCCGCCGCCAGGCCGCAGACCGCGCCCAGCGAGGGCGGCGGCGTCCCGCGGGGGGAGCTCGAGCTCCCGAAGCCGGCGAGGGTCACGGGCGAGACGGGCTGAAGGCACGGGGTGCGGGAAGCATGTCGCGTGCCAGCAGCGGGTCTCCGCGCCCGAGCCCTGCTGCAACCCATGGCAGCATGGGGACTTGCGACCGTCGCGTGCGTCAGAGCCGGTGCCGGCACGCGGGCCGCCCGACCCGCTGCGTTTCGAATTCGTATCAGCGTGCACCATTCCGTTCGCTGTACGGGCCACCGAAAGCGCGATCTTCCGCGTCGGATTGCCGATACCATGGGCCGGGAGCGCGCTCGTGCAATCGCTCCGGCCGCCGACCCCGCGCTTCGGACCCCGGCGGTCCCGCCCTACCCCTCACGCTGTTCTCTTGATACCGCTGCCACCTGCGCTCTATCCGAGCGCACCGCCAAATAGTCTCGTCGAGAGCGATGTCCAGGCGCTCCTGGGGATCCTGTTCGTCCTCCTGCTCTCGACCTTCTTCAGTTCGCTCCGCGCGGCGCTCCGGTATTCCGTGCCGTCGCGCGTCCTCGGACGGACCCGATCGGACAAGACGCTCGCCCGAATGGCGCCTCTGCTCGAGCGCGCCGACCAGCTCGCGGCGAGCGCCAGCCTCCTGAAGATCACCAGCGACCTCGTCTTCGTGACGTTGCTCCTCGGCCTCGTGGCCAGCAAGGACGTCATCCTCGACTGGACGCACCTCGGCGTGGCGCTCGCCATCGCGGCGCCGGTGATTCTGCTCTTCACCGAGTCCATTCCGGTCGCCGTCGCGCGCGCTCGCGGCGACACGCTGCTGATCCGCGCGCTGCCGGCATTCCACCTGCTGCAGATCCCCGTCGGATTCGTCGTCGCGGGCATCGAAGGCCTGCGGCGCGCGATCTTGCGGATGCTCGGATTACCGGAGAGCCCGTTTTCGTCACGCACGATCGTGGAGGGCCTGCGCGAGGTCATCGAGGACTCCGACATCTCGGGCGACCTCGACCCCACCGGTCGCGAGTTGCTGCAGAACGTGATGGAGTTCGGCGACGTGGACGTGGCTGCGGTCATGACGCCGCGAACCCAGATTCACGCCGTCGAGGCCGGGTCCACGCTCGAGGCCGCCCTCGCCGTCTTCGCCAAGGCGGGGCACTCGCGCGTGCCCGTCTATCGGGACAGCATCGACTCGATCATCGGCACCATCAGCGCGCTCGAAGCCACGAAGGCGATGGCCGGGAAGCGGCCGGAGGAGGTGCTCGTCGAGGAGCTGATACGGCCGCCGTATCTCGTACCCGAGACCAAGAAGATCTCGGAGCTGCTCACGGAGTTCCGCGACAACAAGCAGAAGCTGGCCATCGTGCTCGACGAGTACGGCGGCACTGCGGGCATCGTCACGCTGGGCGACGTCGTCGCCGAGATCGTCGGCGACATCCAGGACGAGTACGAGGACGATCCCCAGCCGATGCGCGAGCTCGAGGACGGCGTCGTCGAGGTCAAGGCGGGCCTCCACGTCACCGACGTGAACGAAGCCCTGGGGCTCGACATCCCCGACGAGCAGGACTTCGAGACGCTGGGCGGTTTTGTCCTGGCGAAGCTCGGACACCTCCCGAAACAGGGCGAGCGGTTCGAAGACATGGGCGTCGAGTACGAGATCGTCGAGGCCAGCGATCGCCGGGTGCTCCTGGTGTCGGTGAAGCGCTCGGCGTGATCGCCTCGTACACTCCCCCCCGTGCCCGTCGTCCGTGACCAGGCCTTCCTCCTGAAGCGCGCTCCGTATGGGGAGTCGTCACTCGTCGTCCACGCGTTCACGCGGCAGCACGGTCGAGTCCACCTGATCGCCAAGGGTGCCTACCGCGCGACGTCGCGCTACTTCTGCGTGCTCGACTTCTTCGACACCCTCGACATCGAGTGGTCGGACGGCCGCGGACAGGCGCTCGCCATCCTCCGCTGGGGGACGGTGCTCGAACGGCGCAGGACCATCGCCGCGGACCTCGAGCGCTACCAGGCCGCGCTCCTCATGGTGGAGCTGACGGAGCTCGCGGGACGGCCCGACCAGGCGGAACAGGGCCTCTTCGGCCTGCTCCGGACCGGCCTCGATGCGCTCGCCGCGGGGGCGGCCCCCACCCTCGCGCTCGTTGTGTTCGAGCTCGGATTCCTGCAGAATCTGGGGCTCTCACCCGCTCTGATCGCCTGCGCCGCCTGCGGCCTCACCGCCGCCCCCGTCACTCCGGACGGCCTCCGGGCCGCGTTCTCGGCCGGGGCGGGGGGCCGGCTCTGCCGACCGTGCGCGGAGGAGGCGAAGCGCGCGGGGCGCCGCGTGGGGACCCTGCCCGTCGAGATCCTCTCCGCCGCGCAGGAACTCAGCCCACGCGGTGCAGCGGAGGCGGATCCGATCCCCGCCCCCGACGTTCCCGCCCCCGACGTCCTAGTCCGCGTCCGCGACCTCCTCGAGCGATTCCTCGACTACCACCTCGAGACCCGACCGAAGACGAGCCAAACCTTCCTCTCCGTCCCCAACCGCAACGCCCCCGAGCCCGGCCACCCTGGACCGGCAGGCGCCCTCCCGTGACCTCGACCCGCACCCTCTCCAGCCTCCTCGCACTCCTCGCCCTGCTCGCCGGCAGCTGCGGCTCCGCTCGGCCGTCCGGGATACCGGTCCGGTACGACACCGCCGACGTCCCGGCAGCCGTCGAACAGGCGCGCGCCGAGCTCGCCGGCGGTGAGAGCGAGAATGCCATGTGGCGCATGCGGATCGCGAGCGAGGCGAGCGGGCTCACACCGGAGGTGCGCGCGGAGGTCCAGACCCTCCTCGAGCGCTCCGCCGAGACCCGTATCACCGAGCTCTCCGCCCCGGGCTCGGACCCGGGGGACCTCGAGGACATGCTCGATTTCGAGCTGCCCCGTCAGATCGCCGTGACGGCGGGGATGCGTGCCGCGCAGCTGCTCTTCGAGGAGGGCGAGCGCAGGAAGTCGTACCGGCTCCTCAAGCGCCTGGACAACCAATACCCGCACCACCACGAGCGGCCGGCGGCGGGCAGGCTCCTGGCCGAGATCGGCTTCGACTTCGCCGGCGATCCCGGCCGGTACGGGTTCTTCTTCACGTTTCGCGGCCTCGCCCCCGAGGTGCTCGAGTACCTCGTCCTGAACTATCCGACCGAACCGCGCGGAGACCGGGCCTACTGGACGCTGGCCGAGATCTACGAGGAGGACCTCGATCACGCGCTCGCGATCGAGAAGCACGAGGACCTGACGCTCTGGTATCCGGCGAGTGACTACGTGCCCGCGAGCGAAGCCCGGATCCCCCACCTGCGGCTCGCCGCGTTGGGTAGCCCCGAGTACGACCGGTACGAGCTGGACAAGACCCGTGCGGAGCTCGAGGAGTGGGTCAGCGGGCATCCGCGCAACGAGCTGCGACCCGAGGTCGAGACCGATCTGGTCGACTGCCTCCAGAGGTTGGCCGACAGCGACCTCCTGATCGCGCGCTTCTACGACAAGGTGAAGAACTCCGAAGGCGCGGAGTACCACGCCCGGCGTGCACTCGAGGAAGCGAAGGACGGGGGCAACGAGGCTCAGGCCGCGGAGGCCGAGCGGCTCCTCGCGAGCATCCTCTCGGAGCGCGAGGCAGGTTCGCAGTGATGGCGGTCACGAGCCAGAGGACCACCTTCGGGATCACCCGGCTCGCGCGGCTCACGTGCCTCCTGGCTTCGTTGAGCGCGGGCTGCGGCTTCTCGACGGGCATCCGACTCGATCCGGCGGTCGGGAGCGTCGGTGTGGAGATGTTCGGGAACGACAGCGCGCTCACCGACCTGGAACGCGACCTGCACGTCCAGCTCTCGCGCTCGGTGCGGAACATCTCGAGCGCGCCACTCGCGGACCCGAACCGCGCGGATCTGATCATTCGCGGGCGAATCGTGTCCTACCTCCGGCGCGGCGGCATCCGCAGCAGGAGCAACCGCCTGATCGAGAGCGGGCTCCAGATCCAGGTGAGGTCCGAGCTCTGGACCGCCGCCGGCGTAAGAGTCGTGGAACCGAGCATCTCGCGGGTCAACGTGGGCTATACGCTGGACACCCCCGGGAACGAACGGGAGGCGCGCGAGCGGGCCCTCAAGATCATCGCGGACAGGATCGTGCTCGATCTACTCAGCGCGGCCGAGGCCCTGAAGACCGCCCCGGAGCAATAGCCCGAGACCGTCACCCCAATCGGGCTGAGGACATCTCGCGCAGGGGTCCCGTACAATGGATCACCGCCGCCGGCCGGCTGGCCCCTGGAGCCTGCGGCGTTCGTAGTCGATACAGAACCCATGCCTGAATCCCAAACTCCCCAAGGAGACAAGACCCGAAAGTCGCGCCCCTTCGGCTCCTTCCTCCTGTTCCTGACGATCCTGGTGGTCGTGCTGGTGGCCTTCGGCGACGAGCTCGTCCGCAACCGGGAGACCCTGACGCAGGACAAATTCGAGTACTGGCTGCACACGGGCAGGATCGAGCGGCTCGATTTCAAGGGCCAGACGGAGATCCAGGGGCTGACGAAGGACGGGGAGCTGTTCAAGGTCAGCTTCGCGAGCCTCCAGGGCAAGGAGGAGGTCTACCAGGAGCTCAACGCGATCGTCGGCTACGAGGAGATCTCCCCCGCGGACCTCCGCCTCGCCGTGCTCGGCAAGGGCAGCATCGAGGGCGGTTGGTACCGGCCCGAGGAGCTGCGCCACGTCACCGTACTCCTCGACGGAGAGACGGTTCCGTTCGAGGACCCCGCGGGTTCGGGCTTCAAGACCACGCTCATTCAGAAGGACATGCTCTTCCTCGGCGTCACGGCGAAGTCCAGCGCGGCTTGGAAGGGCTCCGGGCCCCCATTCTATCTGCCCGAGAACTCGGGTCGGGTCTGGCTCGAGGTGACCGAGGTCGAGGACTTCGGTGCGGTCGAGAGCTTCCTCGTCGACGCGGGCGCGAACATGGAGCGGAAGCAGTTCGATCTCCGCAAGCAGCACGGCACGACCCACGGGCAGGCGAGCACGAGCTTCGCGCAGGTCCTGCTCATCTACGGCCCGTGGATCCTGATCTTCGGCGTGTTCCTGCTGTTCATGCGCCAGATGCGCCAGCAAGGCCCGGGCGCCGGCGTGATGTCGTTCGGCCGCTCGCGCGCGCAGCTCTACCAGAAGGAGGACCACACGCTGGTCACCTTCGACGACGTCGCCGGCGCGGAGGAGGCCAAGGACGAGGTGCGGGAGGTCGTCGAGTTCCTGAAGAACCCCGGCCGGTTCACGCGCATCGGCGGCCGGATCCCGCGCGGCGTGCTGCTCGTCGGCGCGCCCGGGTGCGGCAAGACGCTGCTCGCGAAGGCGATCGCGGGCGAGGCCGAGGTGCCGTTCTACTCGATCTCCGGCTCGGACTTCGTCGAGATGTTCGTCGGCGTCGGCGCGAGCCGCGTGCGCGACCTGTTCAAGCAGGCGCGCGAGAACAGCCCGTGCATCATCTTTCTCGACGAGATCGACGCGGTCGGTCGCCGGCGCGGCAGCGGCATGGGCGGCGGACACGACGAACGTGAGCAGACGCTCAACGCCATCCTCGTCGAGATGGACGGGTTCGGGACGGACGATGGCATCATCGTCGTCGCGGCGACGAACCGGCCCGACGTGCTCGACCCCGCCCTGCTCCGTCCGGGGCGCTTCGACCGCGAGGTGACCATCGACCTGCCTGACATCGAGGGGCGACGCGACATCCTCCTGGTGCACCTCAAGCGGGTGAAGCTCGACGACGAAGTCAACGTCATGACGCTCGCGCGCTCGACGCCCGGATACTCGGGCGCCGACCTCGCCGCCATCGTCAACGAAGCCGCCATCATGGCCGTCCTCGACCACAAGGAGGTCATCGAGATGAAGCACCTCGAGGAGGCCGCCGCCAAGGTCCGCTTCGGGCGCCAGAAACTCTCCCGCAAGATCGAGGAGGACGATCGCAAGATCACGGCCTACCACGAGTCGGGGCACACGATCGTCGCGGCAAAGATCGACGAGGTCGACATGCCCCACAAGGTGACGATCGTGCCGCGCGGCCGCGCCCTCGGCTCCACGATGGTGCTCCCGGAGAAGGAGAGCTACCACATGCAGAAGAAGCGCATGCTGGGTCAGCTCGCCATGCTCTTCGGCGGCCGCGTGGCCGAGGAAGTGTTCTGCGGCGACATCTCCGCCGGCGCCTCCGACGACATCCGCCGGGCCACCGAGATCGCGCGCGCGATGGTGACCGAGCTCGGGATGAGCGACAAGGTCGGTCCGATCAACTACGCGGACCGCCAGGGCTCCGACTTCCTCGGCACGGAGCTCTTGAGCGGGAAGTGGCACTCGGAAGAGACCGCGCGCACCATCGACGAGGAGGTCGAGCGGTTCGTGCGCGAAGCCCAGGAGGTGGCGCGGAAGATCGTGAGCGAGGAGCGGGAGGCCGTCGAGCGGCTCGCCGGTGCGCTCCTCCAATACGAGACGATCAACGCGGAGGAGATCGTGAGTCTCATCGCCGGGACGCCCGTCGCGGACCTGCGCGAGCCCGAGCCCGAGGAGGGTCCGCCACAGCCCGTCCCCGCGGCTCCACCGCAGGCCGAGCCGACCCAGGGGCTCGCTCCGGACGGCGAGGAGCTGCCGGGCGATCTCTCGGGCGAGGCGGGGCTCTCCCCCGCCTGAGGGCGCCATGAGCCCGGGGACCCTCGCGCGGGAGCTCGTGTTCGGGCCCTCGGCGCGCGCGCTCGCCGCGCGCGCGCTCGCTCCGGAGACCCCAGGCCGCGTCGCGGTCGCCTTTGCCGCCGACGGGCTCAGCAGCGGCGAGCGCGAGGCCCTGGCCAGTCTCCCCTCCGCCACCCTGGACGGCCTCGATGCGGGGTCCGTCCGCCTCGCCTGCGATCGTCACGAGCTCGCGGCACTCGCCGCGGAGTGCGAGCCGGCGCGCCTACTCCTCACCGCGCTCGAGAACGCGGAGCGCCCGCTCGATGGTCCCGCGCTCATGGGCATCGTCAACGTCACCCCGGACAGCTTCTCCGACGGCGGCCGGTTCCTCGATCCGGCGCGGGCGATCGAGCACGGGCTCGAGCTCGCGGACGCGGGCGCGGCGGTCCTCGACGTGGGTGGCGAGTCGACGCGGCCCGGCGCATCGCCCGTGTCCGCGGCCGACGAGCTCGCCCGCGTCATCCCGGTCGTCCAGGGCCTCGCGCGCGCTTGCCCGGCGGCGATCAGCATCGACACCTCCAAGGCGCGGGTGGCCGAGGCAGCGCTCGACGCCGGAGCGAGTCTCGTCAACGACGTGACCGCCGGACTCGCGGACGCGGGCATGCTGGCACTCGTGGCCGAACGGGGCTGCACGATCGTCCTCATGCACATGCAAGGGCGGCCCGGGACGATGCAGGCGCAGCCCGCCTACGATGATCCCGTACGCGAGGTCGCCGATTTCCTGCGGGGGCGTGGCGACGCGTGTTTGAAGGCGGGAATCTCAGCCAATAGGATCGTGCTCGATCCCGGGATCGGCTTCGGCAAGCGCCTCGAGCACAACCTGGAGCTCATCCGGCGGCTGAGGGAGCTGCGCTCCCTGGGGCGGCCGCTCCTCCTGGGGGTCTCGCGCAAGTCGTTCATCGGACACCTGACAGGCATGGAGCAACAAACGGATTGGCGAGTCGCGGGCCGCGCGGCCCGGGAGCGCGTCGGCGGGACCGCCGCCGCGCTCGCCGCCTGCGTGGCGAACGGGGCCGAGATCCTGCGCGTGCACGACGTGCGACCCATGGCCGAGGCGATCCAGGTCGCCGCGGCCCTCGCCGGGCGAGCCCCGCTCCGCACGACACTCTGACGGGCCACCGTGGATTTCACCATCGGCCTCGCTGTCCAGCTCCTGATCCTCACGACGGGGATCTACGTCGTTCTGGGGTTCCTCCGGACGACGCGCGGAGGCGGTCTCGTGCGCGGCCTCGCGCTCACGATGGTCGTCGGCTTCGTCGGGTTGTGGGGCCTCTCGAAGGTCCTCGTGCTCGAGGAGCTCGACCACATCATCCAGACGGTCAGCGGCTACGTCGCGGTCATCCTCGTGATCCTCTTCCAGCCCGAGCTGCGGCGCGGAATGGTGCACCTCGGGGAGAACCGGCTGCTCGGGCGACTCCTGAAGGCCCGCCGGCAGGAGATCCTGACCGAGGTCTCGCAGGCGATGATCCAGATGGCGAAGAAGCGCCAGGGCGCGCTCGTGGCTTTCGAGCGCAAGATCGCGCTCGACGCCTTCATCGAGGGCGGAGTGAAGATCGACGCGGAGGTCAACCGGATCCTCCTGGACAGCATCTTCCACCACGGCGGCCCGCTGCACGACGGCGCGGTCGTCCTGCGCGGCGAGCGCATCGCGGCGGCGACCTGCCTGTTCCCGCTCACCGAGAACATCGAGATCAGCAAGTCGACGGGCACGCGGCACCGCGCCGCGCTCGGACTTACGGAAGAGACCGACGCTGTGACCGTCGCGGTGTCGGAGGAGACGGGTTTCATCTCGATCTGCAAGGGCGGGAAGATGGAGCGCAACATCCCGTCGACGAAGCTCGAGGAGGTCTTGCGGGACCGCATCGGCTCGGACGAGGACGCCGGCGCGGCCGTCCTGAAGGAGGACGTCTCCGAGATCGGAGTGCGCGGCTGGCTGCGTCGGCTCTGCACGGAGAACGCGGGACGGAAGGCCGGCGCCTTCGCGCTCGCCGTCGTCCTCTACTGGTTCGCGCACCAGGACATCAGCCTCACGAAGAGCTTCCAGCTACGCGTGGTCGAGGGGCTCGAGGGCACGACTCCGGTCGCTGGGCAGATGCAGATCGTGCTGCCGCCCGGCAGGAACTACCACCGCGTCGAGCCGCAGGACGAGGCCATCCTGGAAGTCGAAGTGGAGGGCACCCGCGCCCAGCTCGACGAGCTGATCGGCGGCTTCGGCGGCGTCCTCGTCACGAATGCGGACATCGAACCCGGGGCGCACGAGTTTCCCCTGGGCGAGGTCATGTGGAGCGTCGGCGGGATCGGCCAGGGGCTCGACATCCGCTGGAAGTCGGCCGTGCCGCGGTTCGAGGTCGCCGTCCAGTTCCAGCGTGAGCGCTACACGCTCGACTCCGGGAGCGTCGTGGTCGACACGACGAAGCTCAGCCCGCGCTACCGCGCGCAGACCGACGGCGTGTTCATCGACCCCGCCTCCGTGGAGATCGAGGGACCGATCGGCATGATCGACAGGCTCGGCACCGAGGACCTGCCGCTGCTCCTGTCCCCCATCACGCTCCTCGGCACCGACGTCACGGATCGCGTCGAGTACCTGGGCCTCGACCAGAGCCTCCAGGACAAAGGGTTCTCGCTGGTGGGCAGCGGCACGGTCGAGGTGCGACTCGAGATCCTCCCGGCGGAGCACTTCCTCCCCGTGCCGATCGAGAAGGAGATCGCGCTCGTGTGGCGCTCGCTCGACAGGCCGGACGAGACGGCCCGCTGGAAGCGACCGACGCAGAGAGCGCGCTTCACCATCCGCACCGTCGGGATTTTCCAGAGCGAGCCCAACTCCGAGGTCTGGATCGGGCAGGACATCAAGATCCGCAGGTTCATCGAGGACAACCTCTGGGTATTCGTGGACGCCTCCAACGTCGTCCCCGGCGGCGGGAGCCAGGTGAAGGTTCGCTGGGAGGTCAAGGAGGACTGGCGCGATGTGTTCGGAGAGGAGATGGGCGCGCTCGACGAGCGCGCCGAGATCGTCCCGGTGCTCGAGAGCGATCCCAGGATCTTGCTCATCGAGGAGAAGCCGGCGGACTCGGGCGCCGGGAACGACGGGCCGAATGATGGATCCGGAGGCAACTAGTTGACCGAGGGCCGCATCTTCGGCACGGACGGGATTCGCGGCCGCGCGGGCGAGGGCTGGCTCACACCCGAGAAGGTGGCGCGGCTCGGGCGCGCCATCGGCCGCGTGATGGGTTCAGGCGAAGAGTGCGCGGCCCTCCTCGGGCACGACGGCCGGCACTCCGGGCCGGAGCTCGAGTCGGCGATGGGAGCGGGCTTGCAGGCTGCCGGGCTGTTGCCGAAGAGTGCCGGCCTCATGACGACCCCCGGGCTGGCATGGCTCGCGCTCGCCCAGGACTTCCGGCTCGGCGTGATGATCAGCGCTTCGCACAATCCCGCCGAGGACAACGGGATCAAGGTGCTCTCCAGCGAAGGCGAGAAGCTCTCCGACGCGGTGGAGGACGAGATCGAGCGCGTGCTGCGCGCTGACGACGAGGAGCCGCCGAAGTCCATCGGGCGCCTGCCCATGGACCCCGAGCTGGAGCTGGCCTACCTCGGCCACCTCCTGTCCACCGCCGGCGAAGGGCTCATGCTCGGCGGCATGGTCCTCGCGCTCGACTGCGCGAACGGCGGCGGCAGCCGAGTGGCGCCGCGGGTCTTCGGCCGTCTCGGAGCTCAGGTACACGCGATCGGCGTGGAGCCGGATGGGGACAACATCAACCGCGACTGCGGTTCGACGCAGCCCCAGGCGCTGCAACGCGAAGTCCGCTCGCGCGGTGCGGAGATCGGGATCGCACTCGACGGCGACGGCGATCGATGCGTGCTGGTCGACGAGCGCGGGGAGCTCGTGCACGGCGACGGGATCATGACCGTCCTGGCGCTCCATGCGATGGCGCGCGGGGAGCTCCGCGATCCCCGAATCGTCGCGACGGTCATGAGCAACCGGGGGCTGCACCGTGCCCTGCGTGCGGCGGGGATCGAGGTGGTCGAAGTCGGCGTCGGTGACCGCCAGGTCGTCGAGTGCCTCCGGCGGGAGAACCTGAGCCTGGGCGGCGAGCAGTCGGGACACATCGTGCTCGGCAGCGACAACGACCACATCGGCGACGGCATCTTCACCGCCTTGCGCGTCTTGCGCGTGATGCGCGATACCGGTCAGACCCTGTCCCAGCTCGCCGCGCCCTACCAACCCATGCCGCAAGTGCTCCTGAACGTGCGAGTCGAACGGAAGCCGAGCCTCAGCCAGCTCCCGCGCACCGCCGAAGTCGTGAAGCGCATCGAGGCGGACCTCGGCTCCGACGGACGCGTGCTCCTGCGGTACTCGGGTACCGAGCCCCTGGCGCGCGTGATGGTGGAGGGTCTGGACCTCGCGCACATCCAGGCGCAGGCCGAGGAGCTGGCGAACTGCATCGCGGAAGAGATCGGGTGACGACCGTCGCGATCGAGACCTCGGTACGCCCCGGTTCGGTCGCGGTGAGTACGGCGAGCGGTCTGTTCTCCGCCGCGCTCGAACACGATCGCGACCTGCTCCCGCGGCTCGAAGCACTCCTCGCGGAGGCCGGATCGGAGCCCGCCGGCATCCGAGCGGTCATCGTCGGCACGGGCCCAGGCAGCTTCACAGGCCTGCGCGTCGGCATCGCGACGGCCTTCGGCCTCATGCGTGGAACGGGCGCGCTCCTCTTCGGTCTGCCATCGATCGAGACGATGCCCTACGCCGCACTCGAGCCCGGTGGCGAAGCCGTCGTCCTCCTCGATGCACGGAGCCGACAGCTCTACTACGCGCGCTATCGTCGCACCGCGCACGACGTCGAAGTCCGCGACGCCCCGCGCGTCACGACCGCGGCGGAACTTGCGACCCTGCTCGCTCCAGAGACCACTATCCTCGGTGATGAGACCGTCGCCGACGCCGCACAACTCTCCCCCGCCACGCGCCGTCGGCTGCGAACGGACATCGAGCCGACCGCCGCCCACCTGCTGGAGCTGGGCACCCGCCGCCTCCACGCCCGAGGCCCGATGCAGCCCGAAGAAATCCAGCCCCTGTACCTGCGGCCCTTCGCCGTGCGGGAGCGCAAGCGCTGAGACTGCTCACCCCTCCGTTCCTGCGCTCCTTCCGTCCCGGCCTTCCTGGCTCGTCTGCTTCCGGCTGGAAGGAGCGCAGGAACGGAGGGGTGAGGAGAGGAAGGGGAGGGAAGGGCCTACAGGTCGTGCGGCCGCAGGGTGCGCCGGTTGTTGCTGACGGCGCGTTGCTCTGCCTCCGCGATCATGGCGCGGACCGCCTCATCGAGCGCTTGGTAGAAATCACCGGAGACGTTGATCGTCACGGCGTTCTTCGCGCGGTTCTTGCTGATGATCAGGTCGCCGTTCGTCTTCCTGCGCTTCTTGGCGGTCGTCCTGCGGGTGGCGGGCCTGGCTCCGGTGCGGGCCTTTTTCTTCGCCATGGTGGTCTTGCCTCCTCCCGGATGCGGGGGATGTGTCCTCCGGACCTCCGCGTACGGGGTTCGGAGTACTGAACTCCGGGATGCGGGAGCCACAATGTCCGCGCGTCGCATGGTTGTCAACACGCCGATGCCCCGGATTCGGCGGTTTCTCGGACGTCCACTCCGACGAACCTGTGCGTTCACGGACAGTTGATCGGCCTGTGGAGAAAGCTATCTTCGAGTCGTGAGCGACTTTCGTGCTTGGGTGGAGATCGACCTCGATGCGCTGACGCACAACCTCGCCGCCATCCGGCGTCGCGCGGGTCCCGGCGTCCGTGTGATGCTGGTCGTCAAGGCGGACGCCTACGGACTCGGTGCAGTGACGATCGCTCGGCACGCCGCGCGCTGCGGTGTGTCCGCCCTCGGAGTCGGCACCTCCCGCGAAGCTCTGGAGCTGCAGGGGGCGGGGATCCGGCTCCCCGTCCTCGTCCTCGGCACAGTGATCGAGAACGAGCTCGCGGACTGCTTGAGTCATGGCATTCACATCGGCTTGCACTCCGCCGACCGCAGGGCGTCGCTGCAGGCGCTCGCGATGGCGATGGGGACCGTCGCCAACGTGCATTTGAACGTGGACACCGGCATGGGCCGATTGGGCGTGCTGCCCTCGCGCGCGGTGGGGCTCCTGGAGGAGATACACGCCTCGCGCAACCTTGCGCTGGCAGGGATCATGACGCACGTCGCAGCCCCGCACGGGGCGTCCGACGAGGCGACATTCGAACAGGCGCTGGCCTTCGACGAGCTCCTGGCGGCGGCGCGCGCGCGTGGGATCTTGCCCGGCTCGGTCCACGTCGCGAACTCGTGCGCGATCTTCTCCGGTGTCCGCGGCCCGCGTGCCTGGCCCTACGACATGGTGCGCCCGGGTATCGCCGCGTACGGGACGCTCCCCGGGCATCTCGCCCGGGCGGCGGAGTTGAGGCCGGTCGTGACGCTCGCGAGCCAGGTCGTGTTCCTGAAGGACGTTCCGGCGGGTACGCCCGTGGGCTACGACGCCACCTGGCGCGCGCCGCGACCGACGCGCATCGCGACGCTCTCCGTGGGCTACGCGGACGGGGTGCCGTGGTCGCTCTCCGGGAGCGGGGAGGTGCTCCTCCGCGGCCGTCGCGCGCCGATCGTCGGGCGCGTCTCGATGGACTACACGACGGTCGACATCGGGCGCGTGCCAGGCGTCTGCGTCGGCGACACAGCGATCCTCATCGGACGCGACGGACAGGACGAGCTGCGACTCGCCGACGTCGCTCGCCGCGCGGGAACGATCCCGCACGAGCTCCTGTGCTCCTTCGGCAAGCGCGTGGAACGCGTCTACACGGGCGGCGACGAGATCCTGCCCGCCGCGCCTGGCGCCCGAACCCGAAGTCTGCCACCGGTCACGAGCGGATTCCCCGAATGAGTCCGGAGTTGTCCCCGGCGGGGACCGCGGAGACTGGTACGACGCCGGATTCGGAGTACCCTCCGGTCGTCTGGAAGAGAGCGTCGATCGATGTCGGGCACGAGTGATCCGGGTTCGAAGGAATCCCCTCCCACGCCGCGGGGCGGTCGCTGGCGCAGCCCGATCGCGCGCGCGCTCGCCGGCTTGACCTTCGGCACGCTCCAGGTCGTCGGCTGGGGTGCCGCGCTCGCGGTGGCGACGACACTGGTCCTCGAGCGCGCGGGCTGGATCAACGTGTGGGTCGAGCGCCTGCTCGCGCGCGTACTCGTGCCGGCCTTCGAAGACGTCTCCGTGGAGAGCACGGACCTGCGGCCGTTCTACGGCGGAGCCACCCTACGGGGCGTGACCCTCGGCAGCGGAGGCGAGGACCTGTCGCTCCAGACGCTCGACCTGTTCCTCGGTTGGTCGTTCCGGCGCGGCTTCCACCTGAAGCGCGCGGTGGTCACGGGCGGCGAGGTCCGCATCTCCACCGAGTTGCTCGAGGGCGTGCAGGAACTGGCGCGCGATTGGGCCCCGCCCGCGAGCCAGCTCCTCGATCGGGACGCCGTGCCCACGATCGTATTGCGCGAGTTCCGCGTCGCGTTTGCCTCCGAGCCCTGGGGCGAGATCGCGGTGGGCGTCGTCGATCTGTGCCTCAATCCGGACGAGGACGACCAGCCCATCCTCTCCGGCCGGCTCGTATCGCCGTCCGCGACCGCCGGCGGTTCGCCGAGCTCCGTGTACCTCTCGGGGAATCTCTCGGAGGGCAACGTGCTCGAGCTCCGCGGCTCCGCCCGCGACCTTCCGCTCGCCGCCTCCTACCTGCCCCAGGACGCGGCGTTCGATGTCTGGCGCCGGCTCGAACCGCGGGCCGTCTTCGACTTGGAGGTGGAGACCCGGTACGTGATCGGGACGAGCGTCTTGCCCGAGGTGGAGGCGCGCTTCTCGCTGGCGGGCGGCAGCCTGCGCTTCCCCCACGTCACCCTCGAGCGCGGCCGCGTCCTCGAGAACGTCGCCGTTCAGATCAGCGGCCGTTTCCAGGCCGGCCCCGAGGACGAGCTCTCGACGCGCGAGGCCTGGGACGTGAGAGGCCATGCGACGGCGAGCTGGGCCGGCACGGAGATCGAGGTCTGGAGTCGCGTCGGGCGACCGGCCAGCCCAGGGATCCTCGCCGAAGTGTGGCTGGACTGCTCCGAGCTCGCGCTCGACGAGACTCTCCTCGACCTGCTCGGTCGGCCGAAGGCACTCGTGGATGGAATATGGCCGATGCTCGCGCCGGACGGCCACGTTGGATTCTCGGCCGGCGCACGGCTACCCATAGGCTGGAAGCCCGCCGACGGTCTGACGAAGGCGATGCACCGGGCGCTCATCATCCAGCCGCGGGGACGCGCCTCGGCCGCCTACCACGGTGGTCCGAACCTCCTGACGGGCAAGCGCGACGTCGGCTTCCCGCTTCGGCTCGAGCGCCTTGGGGGACACGTGATCTACGCGTTCGACCCCAAGCTCTCCTTCCCCGAGCAATTCGGGATCTTCGCGCTCGAGGGAGAACACGGTAGCGGACGGGCGCTCGTGGAGGGTTCGCTCTTCGGACTGCCCCAGTGGTTCCTCGGACCCGACGCACCCGTCTGGATGGCACACTCCGTCTTCTGGATCCGAGCGGAGAGCGAACGGCTGGCGGTCGATGCGCGGCTCGCGGCGGCCTTCCGCGGATTGTCTGGAGTCGTCCGCCCCGAGGACATGTGGGAGCGCTACTCCCCGCTCGGCGGCGAGCTCGGATTCGAGCTCGAGATGTGGAGCAACTCGCGCGCGCGGAAGCTTGCGACGGACCTCGACATCCGACCCAGCGGCGTCCAGTTCACGATCGAGGAGTTCCCCCTCCCGCTTCGGAACACGACGGGCTTGATCGGGGTCCGCGTGGACGGGCGCAAGCCCGAGGAGGGTGGCGGCAACTGGGTGATCACCCTCGACCTGGCCGGAGAGCACGAGGCGGTCGACGAGCCCGTGCGCGTCGTCGGTCACATCCAGGGCCAGCCCGCGCTGGGCAGGCACGCCACGGTCGCGCACGTCGAGGTGCGCGTGGGCGGGCTGCACCTCCGGAACCCCGAGTTGTCGCGCGTCGTCGCCGACAAGCTCCCCGCGCTGGCGGAGGTGATCGAAGCGACCGACCCCCGGGGCTCGGTGGATCTCCTCTACACCCTCGCGAAGCCCCATCCCAACGGCGCGGGGTGGACGACGCTCGAGGTCGTCCCTGCCGCGGGAGGGGTCGCGGTCCGGCCCCGGGTGTTTCCGATGGAGACGCGCAACGTCCGCGGGCGTGCCCTGGTCGCCTTCGAGCTGTCGCCTCCCCCCGATGACGGCGGCCGCGCGTCCCCGCCCCCCGTGGAGACGTCGATCCAGCCCTTGATCGGTGAGTGGGGCGAGGGCGACAGCGCGGTGACCGTGGCGATGCGGACGCGCTTGATCACGGACGGACCCGTCGTCCTGGAGTTCCAGGGGGCCGGGCTCGATTCCACGGACGAGGAGTTCCTTGCGAACGTGACGCGCGCCATCGCCGACTCCGACCCGGACGGAGCGCAGACGGACCTTTCCACCCTGGGCTTGCGCGGCCACTTCGACTTCTCGGCCGAGATCGAGCTGGCGGAGGACGGTGCGGACACGCTGGGTGGAGCCGTCGCCTTCGACCTCTATCCCCGGCGCATGAGCATCGGCTCGAACGGGGCGACACTGCTGCGCGACGTCGTCGGCAAGCTCGTCGTGGAGGACGGCGAAGTGAAGGGGGAGCACCTGCAAGCCGTCCTGGGCCGAACGCCGGTGCAGCTCGAGGGGTTCCGCCGTTTCGAGGAGGACGGAGTGGCGCGGCTCGTGACGCGCATCACGGCCCGCGACCTACCCCTGGATCGGGAGCACCTCCTCTACTTCCTGGACGAGGAGACGCTCGACACGCTGTTCGGCGAGATTCGATGGAGGGGCCGTGTCGATTTCGAGGACGCGCTCCTGGAGGTGACCACACGCGCGCAGGACGACTCGACCGTCCGATTCACCGGCTCGTTGCTCGTCTCGGACATGTTCGCCTGGCTCGGTGTGCCGATCTCCGTGCGATCCGCGCGCGTGGTCGAATTCGATCTCGTCCTCGAGGGCGACCATGTCCGCGTCAGGGCCGTCGTCGAGGAGCTCTACGGCCAGGTGGCGGGCCGCCAGATCGGCCAAGGCCAGATGCTCCTCACCTACCTCGAGCCGCACCTGTCGATCGAGGAGTTCTCGAGCAACTTCGAAGGCGGCCGCCTGCGGGCGATCGGCAAGAACTCCGGCCCGGGCGCGAGGTTCTTCTCCATGGACCTCGAGGAGCCCTTCCCCTTCTGGCTCTCGATGGAGATGGTGGACGTCGACCTGCGGAGATTCCTGCGGGGACTCTTCAATTCCGAGTTCGCGAACGAGGGCCGACTCTCCGGTTTCCTCGACCTGCACGGGAACACGGAGCACCCGACTTCGATCACGGGGACGGGGCGCGTGCGAATCGAGGACTCGAGCCTCTGGTCCATCCCTGTGTTCCAGGCCCTGTTCTCGCAACTCGGCTTCGACACCACCGCCATCTTCGAGGAGATGGAGGCCAATCTCACGTTCGGAGACGGAGTCATCGACATGCCTTACATGCGCATGAAGAGCCCGCTCCTAAGCCTGGTCGGAAGAGGACAACTGTACCTCGATGGGCGCCTCGATCACGACCTGGAGGTTCGCTACGGCATCGTGGACAGGCTGGGGCCGATCACTTGGCTCCTGTACAAGATTCAGAACGAGCTCCTGCGCGTCTCGATCCGCGGCGACCTCGAGCGCCCGAAGGTTGCTGTCCGGGGGCTGCTCTCGCCGTTCTTCTTCGGGGGTGGGGAGCACTTGCACGAGCTGCCGCTGCCGGGACCCAGCCAGCTCCCACGGCGTTTCTGATCGGGGTCGGGCGTGTATTGGACTCCGATAGGGCTCGGACCAAGGCTCGCGACGGACTCCGCGGGCGCCAGCCAGGCCCTGGGCGCGACAAGTCTGCGCCGCCGGCTCGCCGGCCCGGCGGGCAGAGGTCTCGACGGAGAGACTTGACTCGACATTCGGCGGCACGGACCCTTGAGAACTCCAGCACCATGACATCCGCAGGCGATCCCGACCTCTTTGCCATCATCATGGCCGGCGGCTCTGGCACCCGGTTCTGGCCCGCCAGCCGGCGCGCCCGACCGAAGCAATTCCTCGCGATCACCGGCCGTCGATCGATGCTCGCGGAGACGTGGGCCCGCATCGAGCCGATCATTCCCGCGGAGCGCACCCTCGTCGTCGCCGGGGCGGAGCACGAGGCGCTCGTCCGGGAAGCCCTCCCGGACCTCCCGCCCGAGAACGTGCTGCTCGAACCGGTCGGCCGCAACACCCTGCCGTGCGTGGCGCTGGCGGCCTACGAGATCGCTCGCCGCGCTGGAGACCCGGTCCAGGTCGTCCTGCCCGCCGATCACCTCATCGCGCCCGCGGAATCGTTCCGGGCGAGCGTGCTCGCGGCTGCCGGAGTCGCGCGGGCGACGGGCGCGCTCGTCACCTTCGGAATCCGTCCCTCGTACCCGGCCACGGGCTACGGGTACATCGAGATGGGAGACCCCACCGGCGAGCTGGCGGGCGAGTCCGTCCATGCGGTGACACGCTTCGTCGAGAAGCCCGATCTGGCGCGGGCACAGGAGTTCCTCGCGAACGGCCGGTTCCTCTGGAACAGCGGGATGTTCGTGTGGAGCACGGCCGCGATCCTCGATGCGCTGGCCGAGCACGCGCCCGACGTGGACAGCGCGCTCCGCGCTGCCTCGCCCGCCGACCTCGCGCGGGTCTACCCGGACCTGCCGGCGATCTCCATCGACACTGGAATCATGGAACGGGCCCAGGTACGCCGCGTCCTGCCGATCGACTATACCTGGAGCGACGTCGGCTCCTGGGCGGCGCTCCCGGGAGCGCTCGGCACCGATTCCTCCGGACACTGCGTCACGGGCGGGACCGCGCTCCTCTCCGAGGATGCGCGCGACTGCATCGTCCATGGCGGGGAGGAGACGCTCACGGCGCTCGTCGGCGTCGAGGGCCTGGTCGTGGTCCACTCGAACGGGGTCACGCTCGTGTGCCGAAAGGACCGCGCGGAGGACGTGCGCGCAGTCGTCGAGCGATTGAAGCGCGAGGGGCCGCGGGGGTTCGCCTGAGCTCCCGGGCTTCGAAGGGCGCCGCGATCGCGATCGACCACGGCGAGAAGCGAACGGGGTTCGCCGTGACCGACGCCCTGCGGATCGTGACTCAGCCGATCGGAGTCTGGCACGGGCCGGGCGACAGCGACGAGCTCCTCGACCATCTCGCGGGGCTCGTCGGCGAGCGGACCGTCACGACCTTCGTCATCGGGTTCCCCTACAACATGGACGGCACGGAGGGGCCGCGCGCCGAGCAGGTGAACGCCTTCATCGAACGCGTGCGCGCGCGATTTCCGGCCGTGTCGGTCGCGAAGCAGGACGAGCGACTCTCCACGAAGGAAGCGGAGTCCCTCCTCCGCGAGGCGGGCCACTTCGGGGCCGAGCGCAAGGCACGGCGGGACAGTTGGAGCGCGCTGGTCATCCTCCGCGACTGGCTTGCGGCGGGTGAGCCGCAGTCCTGACGCCGTTCACTTCGACCCGGTGACTGTCTTCCCAACGTGCCCGTGCCCGGGCCGACGCTTCAGGACTCTCGCTTGGGAGTGAACAGCTCGACCCTAGCGGGGAACGTGAACGTCGAGCCAGGCGATGATCGACTGCACGACCACATCCTCCGCCTGCTCGTGGAGCGGTTGGTGCCGCAGGCCCTCGAAGATCTCGACTTCGATGGTGTCGCCGCTCATCGCGCGGCTGGACTCGGGACTCGCGAGCGGGTCGTCCGCCCCGTGTACGACGAGGATCGGGACGCCCGCCTCGGCGGCGCGCGGCAGGTACGACCGCGCCGCCGCGGCAGCCTGCTCGGCCGCGCGAACCGTGATCACGTCGTGCGTCAGGGGGTCTGCCGCCCAGGCGTCGCGAGCGCCGGGATGGGAGGTGAGCTGGTCCGCGGAGTAGCCGATGCGTCCCGCCGATCGGGCCCCGGTCTTCTTGAAGAGTCGCTTGAGGCCCTTGGCCGGCGCGGGCGGTTCGAAGCGCGGCTCGTGGAGGGGCGCCACGAGGACGAGGGCTTGGATGACCCCCGGGCGCTCGAGGGCGAACGTGAGGCAGTGGACCGCGCCGAGGCCCTGACCGATCAGGATCTTGGGCGAGTCGGGCAGGCGGTAGGCCAGGTGGTCCTGGATCTCGCCGAGATCGCGCACGATCTCCCGGATCCCCGCGCTGTGACCCCGGTCGCCTTCGGACCCCCCGTGTCCGCGCATGTCGGGCAGCGCCACCGCCCAGCCGACCTCCGCGAGCTTGTGGGCGAAGTCGCGATAGCGGCCGCCGTGGTCGCCGATGTCGTGGACGACCGTGACTGCTCCCCGGGGCTCGCCCCGGGCCGCGAGCTCGTTCACCTGCAAGAGGAACATGCCCTCCATCGAAGCGTGCGAGAGCCCCGCGGCGACCTCGCCCGTCTCGGTGGACTCGCGCAG
>SMVQ01000058.1 GCA_004357655.1 Planctomycetota bacterium | reverse complement strand
GCTGCGCCCCCTGCACTCACCTCGCCGCCGAACTTCGAGTCTCACGGCGAGCACGGCGTGTTGCTCCACTCCGTCCGGCGTACTGCACCATGATCCTCGCCCTCCTGATCCAGGTCGCGGTCGCTCCAAGCGCCCCCGCGACACGACCGAACGTCGTCCTGATCATCGCGGACGACCAGGCGTGGACGGACTTCGGTTTCATGGACCACGACGTCATCCGCACGCCGCACCTCGACGAGCTCGCGCGCCAGAGCGCCTTCTTCCCGCGAGCCTACGTCCCCACGAGCCTCTGCCGCCCCAGCCTCGCGACCATGATCACGGGGCTCTACCCGCACCAGCACGGTTTGACCGGCAACGATCCCCCGGACGGCGTCGACCGCGAACGCATGCTCGCGCACATCGCGAACGTAGAGACCTTGCCCGAGATCCTGGGCCGCGCCGGCTACGCGAGCCTCCAGACCGGCAAGTGGTGGGAGGGCGACAACGCGAGCGGCGGCTTTACTGAAGGCATGACGCACGGCGACCCCGCGCGCGGCGGCCGGCATGGCGACGAGGGCCTCGCGATCGGGCGCGAGACGATGGCGCCGATCTTCACCTTCCTCGACGAGTGCGCCGAGTCCGAGACGCCCTTCTTCCTGTGGTACGCGCCGTTCCTCCCCCACCGGCCGCACGACCCGCCCGCGCGGCTGCTCGCGAAGTACGAGCAGCCGGGCCGCCCCGCGTCCGTCGCGAAGTACCAGGCGATGTGCGAGTGGTTCGACGAGACGTGCGGCACGCTGCTCGATGCGCTCGACGAGCGCGGGCTCGCGGGCGACACGCTCGTGCTTTTCGCCAGCGACAACGGCTGGATCCAGGACCCCGGCGGGCCCGGGTACGCGCCGCGGAGCAAGCGCACGGCGTACGAAGGCGGGGTCCGCACGCCGATCCTCGTGCGCTGGCCGGGGGTCGTCACGCCCGGCGTGTACAACGTGCCGGTGAGCACGATCGACCTCGCGCCGACCGTGCTCGCCGCGTGCGGCCAAGTCGTCCCCGCGGCCATGCCGGGCGCGAGCCTGCTCGACGTGGGTGGCGCCGACGCGCCCGAACGCGGTCCCGTCTTCGGCGCGAGCTTCACGCACGACGTCGTCGACGTGAACGAGCCCGCGCGCAGCCTCCTCGCGCGTTGGGTCGTCGACGGACGTTGGAAGCTCGTCGCAACGCGCGCGCCCGAGCCGCAGGTCGAGCTCTTCGACCTGGAAGCGGACCCGCACGAGACGCGCGAGGTCTCGGAGGCGAATCCAGAGCGCGTCGCCGCGCTCGCGGCCGCCATCGACACCTGGTGGCCCGCGGAAGTTCCGGCGCGGCCGAACGTGCTCTTCCTGCTCACGGACGACCAGCGCGCGGATGCGATGGGCAGCGCCGGGCACCCGTTCCTCGCGACGCCGAGCATGGACAGCCTCGCCGCGCGCGGCGTGCGGTTCACGAACGCGTTCGTCACGACCTCGATCTGTGCCGCGAGCCGCGCCAGCATCCTGACCTCGCTCCACGAGCGCGCGCACGGCTACACCTTCGGCACGCCGCCGATCACGGACAGCATCGCGAAGGGCAGCTACCCGAGCCTCCTGCGCGCCGCCGGCTACCGTACGGGCTTCGTCGGCAAGTGGGGCGTGAAGATCGGGAAGAGCGCGCGCGATCGGATGTTCGATATGTTCCGCCCGCTCGGCACGAATCCGTACATGAAGGAGCGCCCGGACGGCAGCGTCCGCCATCTGACCGACATCACGGCCGACGAGGCGATCGCATTCCTCGAGAGCGCAGCGCCGGGGGGCTCGTTCTGCCTCTCCGTCAGCTTCAACGCTCCGCACGCCGAGGACGGCGACCCGCGGCAGTACATCTGGCCGCCCGCGCTCGACGGGCTCTACGACGACGAGCCGATCCCGCCGCCCCCACTCTTCGAGCCCGCGTTCTTCGACGCGCAGCCCGAGTTCCTGCGCAAGTCGCTCGGGCGCACCCGCTACGGCTGGCGCTTCGACACCGAGCAGAAGCGCGTCGACATGACGCGCGGCTACTACCGCATGATCACCGGCGTCGACCGCGCGATCGCCCGGATCCTGGCGGCGCTGGACTCGCTCGAGCTCGCGGACGACACGGTCGTGATCTTCTCCAGTGACAACGGCTACTTCCTCGGGGAGCGCGGCTTCGCGGGCAAGTGGTTGATCTACGAGGATTCCGTGCGCGTGCCGCTCATTGTCTTCGACCCGCGCGCCGCCGCGGACCGGCGCGGAAAGACCGAGGACGCGATGGCGCTCAACGTCGACATCGCCCCGACGATCCTCGACCTCGCGGGCGTCGAAGCGCCGGCGTCGTACCAGGGGACTAGCCTCGTGCCGCTCCTGCGCGGCGAAGACCCGCCCTGGCGCGCGGACTTCTTCTACGAGCACCTGTTCGATCACCCGGCGATTCCCAAGAGTCGCGGCGTGCGCGGCGAGCGCTGGGTCTACGTCCAGTACTTCGAGCAGGATCCTATCCACGAGGAGCTCTACGACCTCGTCGCCGATCCGCACGAGGCCCACGACCTCGCGCACGATCCCGAGCACGCCGCGATCCTGGCTACGATGCGCGCGCGCTGCGCCGAGCTCGCGGCGGCGCGCGAGCCCTAAGGGTCCGTCCGGAAATAAAGGTCACATTTCGCCGGCCCTCGGCGCCCGTGGCTGCGTTGCGCCTCCTCGGAAACCAGCTAGGTTGCCTGCGTCGGCGCGCCTTGCCACGAACGCCGATGCCCCGCCGAAATGTGACCTTTATTCCCGGACGGACCCTAAGGCCGGTTCGAGTTCACGACCCTCGCGGCGGGGCTCGACAAGCCGCTCGAGTTCACGGTCGCCCCCGACGGTCGCGTGTTCTTCATCGAGCAGGGCGGCCGAGTCGCCGTCTACCGCCCAGACATCGGCGCGGTTGTCGAGGCCGCGCACTTCGCGGTATTCACCGACATGGAGAACGGCCTCCTCGGACTCGCGCTCGACCCGGACTTCGCGGACAACGGCTGGCTCTACCTCATGCGCTCGCCCCGGCACTACCCCGGCCAGTGGATCAGCCGCTTCACCGTGGTCGGCGACGTGCTCGATCGCGCCTCCGAGAAGCTCGTCTTCGCGTTCGAGGAGCAGCGCGACGAGTGTTGCCGCCACGCCGGCTCGCTCGAGTTCGGGCCGGGCGGCGAGCTCTTCATCGCGACGGGCGACAACACGAACCCGTTCGGCTCGGACGGCTACGGACCGATCGACGAGCGCGACGGTCGCAGCCCGTGGGACGGCTAGAAGGGCCCGGCGAACACGTTCAGCTACTCCTGCAAGGTGCTGCGCATCCGGCCGACCGCGGACGGCGGCTACGTGATCCCGGAGGGCAATTTGTTCACGCACCGCGCCGAGGGGCGACCGGAGATCTTCGTGATGGGCTGCCGCAACCCCTGGCGCATCTCCGTCGACTCCGAGACCGGCACGCTCTACTGGGTCGACGTCGGGCCCGATGCGAGCGCCGACTCCGACCGTGGTTCGCGCGGCTTCGACGAGCTCAACCAGGCGCGGCAGCCGGGCTTCTTCGGCTGGTCGTACTTCATCGCGGACAACCGGCCCTACGCCGACTACGACTTCACCGCCGAGGTGCTCGGACCCCGCTTCGACGCCGCGCACCCCGAGAACACATCACCGAACAACACGGGCAGCCGCCACTTGCCGCCCGCGCAACCGGCTTGGGTCTACTACCCGTACGGGGCCTCGGCCGGGTTCCCCGAGCTGGACGCGCCGGGCGGTCGCACGGCGTGCGCGGGGCCCGTGTACCACTTCGACCCGGCGCTCGCCTCGCGCACGAAGTTCCCCGTCTACTACGACGACTGCCTGTTCGCGTTCGAGTGGTCGCGCCACTGGGTCAAGACCATGCGGCTGGGCGCGGATGAGGAGCTCGTCGAGATCCGCCCATTCCTCACGGGCATCGAGCTGAAGCGGCCCGTCGACCAGAAGTTCGGGCCCGAGGGCGCGCTCTACCTGCTCGAGTACGGCACGACATGGGGCACGAACGCCGACTCGCGCCTCGTCCGCATCGACTACACGCGCGGCAACCGCACGCCCATCGCACGCGCGAGCGCGACCGGCAACGTGGGCCGCGAGCCGCTCGAGGTGGCACTCTCCAGCGCGGGCACGAGCGACAAGGACGCGGGTGACCCGCTGACCTACGAGTGGCGAGTGGAGCCCGGCGACGCCATCTTCTCGCGCGAGCCCATGGCGTCGCTCGTCTTCGACGAGCCGGGGGTCTTCACCGTCGAGCTCGCCGTGACCGACGCGGCTGGCGCGCGCTCGTCCCCAACGGCTCGTGGGTGGAGTGGTACGAGCTCACGCTCCCCATCGCGTATTCCGGAGCGCCCTGCGAGCTCTTCATTCGCTTCCTGAACCCCGAACAGCCGTCGGCCTTGATGAACCTCGACCGCGTGACGTTCCATCCACTCGAAGATCGCGAACCCGACGAGCCGGGGTGACGCGTGATCGACTGCGACGGCAGCGCATGCTCGCTCTCGAGACCGCCCCGGCACAAGTCACTTCACCGCGAGGTACGCTGGGCGGAAGCGGGGCCGCGCTCCGTTGAAGACCGTGCCCGCGAATCCTACGGTGCCGCCCGCCGCCCAACCGACCCGCGACCATCCATGAGAGTCCGTGCCACCACCCTGATCGCCCTGTCGTGCGTCTCGTGCGCGACGTTCGGCGCACCGCGGCACGAACGCACGAACGTGCTCTTCATCATCGCCGACGACCTCACGGCTTCAGCGCTCGCCTGCTACGGGAATGAGCAGTGCAAGACGCCCAACCTCGACCGCCTCGCGCGCCGCGGCGTGCGGTTCACGCGCGCGTACTGCCAGTACCCGGTGTGTGGCCCGTCCCGTGCCGCGCTGATGTCCGGCCTGTACCCGCAGGCGAACGGCGTCCAGAGCAACGGTGGGGCGGGAAAGCTCGCCGAAGCGCTCGGTGAGCGTCCGACCCTGGGCCAGCACTTCATCGAGAACGGCTACTACACCGCACGCGTCAGCAAGATCTACCACATGCGCGTACCCGGCGACATCACGGCCGGGGTCGATGGTCCCGACCACGTGGCGTCGTGGACGGAGCGCTTCAACTGCAAGGGGCCAGAGTGGATGACGGCCGGCGACTTCGAGGCGCTCTCGAATGAGCGGCTGAAGCGCGACCCCGACAAGCACTACGGCCTCGGGTTCGGCACCGCCTTCTACGTCGTGCGCGCGTCGCCTGACGCGGCGCGCCAGGCGGACGCACAGGCGGCGGACAAGGCGATCGAGCTGCTGCGCGCGCATCGCGACGAACCCTTCTTCCTCGCGCTCGGGCTCGTGCGCCCGCACGTGCCGTTGGTGGCGCCGGAGTCGTACTACCGCTCATATCCCGCGCAGCAGATGAAGCTCGCGCCAAGTCGCGAGGGCGACCAGGATGACATCCCGGAAGCTGGCATCTCGCACTACACCTCGGAGCGGCGGGGGCTCGAGGACCCCGAGACGAAGCGGAAAGTACTCAGCGCGTACTACGCCGCGGTCACCTTCATGGACAGTCAAGTCGGCCGCGTGCTGGACGAGCTGGACGCGCTTGGCCTGGCGCGAAACACCGTGGTCGTGTTCTCCTCCGACCACGGCTACCACCTGGGCGAGCACGATTTCTGGCAGAAGCTCTCGCTGCACGAGGAGTCCGCGCGCATCCCGCTCATCATCGCTGCGCCGGGAGTCGCGCCGGCGGAGTGCGCCAGCCTCGTCGAGCAGATCGACCTGTACCCGACGCTCGCGGAACTCGCCGGGCTAGCCGTGCCTCCACACTGCCAGGGGAAGAGCCTCACGGCGCTGCTCGACCACCCGAGTCGGAGCGTGCGCGACGCCGCCTACACCCTGTGCATGGGAGCCCACCTCCTGCGGACGGAGCACTGGGCGTACATGGAATACGCGGACGGTGAGATCGAGCTCTACGACATGCGCGCCGATCCGTTGCAGTTCACGAACCTGGCTCGCATCCCAGAGCACGCCGGGACCGTGAGAGAGCTCGGGCGCCGGCTGCAAGCGAAGCTCGCGCGATTGCTGCCAGAGAGCTGAGCGCCCGGGGTGCCCCCGACCGGGCAACCGATGCGGGCCGCGCTGACCGAAACGCTTGTTGGCCCGTGCGTCGAGGCGAGTACCGATCACCACACCGATCGCAATCCCCAACGCCAGGCCTGAGCCTGGGTCATCGGATCCAAGCTCGACGCCGAAGCCCGCACCCAAGGACAGCCATCCTACGCCATGGACGTCCGCTTCGTTGGCTCGCCTGGTTCCGGAGGCCGCCCCTCACCTGGACCACCTATCCTCGGCTCGCCACGCACGCTACAGTCGGTTCGACGTGGCCGCGAAGTCTAGGAGACGATGGGCGCCCTCGATGGTCGCACTCGGCCTGCTGCTCGTCCTTGTGCTGCTGATGCGTCCGGCTCTGCATCTCCTGTTCACCGCCAACAGGGATGTCGACGAGCGCACACCGCCACCGCCCGGAACGATCGATGATGCTTCGCGTCTCAATCGCACAGCGGTGGCCGAAGTGTGGCCGGTGCCCCCGACGAGTGGCGCCGAACGCGAGCTCGCGGCAGTGCTGGAGCGGGCACGAGAGCTTGGGCTACCTGTGTCGATCGCGGGCGCGAGGCACAGCATGGGGGGGCACACGTTCTACCCGGGCGGCCTGGTCGTCGACATGCGGCCCCACGTTGCCATGGAGCTCGACGAGTCCCGCGACATCCTGCGCGTGCAGTCTGGGGCCCTGTGGAGCGACGTCATTCCCTACCTCGACGCCCGGGGCCGCTCGGTTGCAGTCATGCAGTCGAACAATTCGTTCTCGGTGGGTGGATCGCTCAGCGTCAATTGTCACGGCTGGCAGTTCGACCGGGGACCGATTGCGTCGACCGTGGAGTCGCTGAGATTGATGCAGGCGGATGGATCCATCGTGCGCTGTGCCCGGACCGAGAACGCCGAGCTGTTCTCCCTGGTGCTGGGCGGGTACGGCCTCTTCGGGATCATCCTCGACGTCGAGCTGCGCGTGGTGGAGAACGAGCGCTATCGGCTCGAGCAGCACGTCGTCCCCCTCGCACAATCGCTCGCGACGTTCGATCGCCGCGTGGACGGCGAGCCGGACGTTCGCATGGTGTATGCCCGTCTGTGCATCGTGCCGGACCGGCTCTTCGACGAAGTGATCATCAGTGCCTTCTTCATGGAGGCGGGTGAGGTGCCCGAGTTGAGCGGTCGGGGCCTCCCGGACCTGCGGCGCGCCATGTTTCGCGGCTCCGTGGGGAGCGACTATGGCAAGCACCTGCGCTGGAGCGCCGAGACGGAGATCGAACCGTTGCTCACCGACAAGAGCTTCTCGCGCAATCAGCTGCTCAACGAGGGCGTTGCGGTGTTCGAGAATCGCACCGAAGGCTCGACCGACGTGCTCCACGAGTACTTCGTCCCACGAACCGGCGTCGTGGCATTCGTCAAGGCGATGCGCGAGATCATTCCCGCCCATGACGCCGACCTACTCAACGTGACCGTGCGAAGCGTCAACCGCGACGAGGATACCTTCCTCCGCTACGCCGACCAGCGCATGATCGCCTTCGTCATGCTGTTCACGCAGGCACGCACGGAAGCTGGGGAAGCCGACATGCGCACGATGACCCGGGGCCTGATCGAAGCCGCCATCGCGGCCGGCGGACGCCACTACCTGCCCTACAGACTGCATGCGACCCGGGATCAGTTCCATCGGGCCTACCCCCAGGCCCGTCGCTTCTTCGAGCTCAAGCGCCACTACGACCCCAACGAGCTTTTCCGCAACGGCTTCTATCGCACCTACGGGGCCGAGTGAGGGTAGGTCATGCGCGGATCGGGCTCAGCCCTCCGCCTGAATCTCCTTCGCGATCCGCTGCACATCGTCCAGCACGCGCAGCAAGTTTCCGCTCCAGAGCAGTCCGATCTCTTCTTCGCTGTATCCGCGCCGCACCAGTTCCAGCGTCACGTTGAACGTCTGCGACGCGTCGTTCCAGCCGTCCACACCTCCACCACCATCGAAGTCGGAGCTCATTCCGACGTGCTCTATGCCGATCAGGTCGACAATGTAGTCGATGTGATCGACGAAGTCGGAGACGTCAACCGCTGGAGCCTGAGCGACGACGGTGGGCAACTCCGCCTTCATCGCTGATTCGACCGTCAGGATGCTCGCGTCGTATGCTGCGCGATCCGCCTCTGAGAGCGCCCGGACGCTGCGTCTGTCGAGTAGCTCGATTCCCAGCTCATCCGCCACGCGCGTTCGTATGGCGCCAACGGCAGCACGATTCGCCGTGTGCTTCTCCGAGGCGAGGTAGCTCTTGAAAGCCACGGTCTGCACGACACCGCCCGTGCGCTTGACGGCGATGAGCTCCTCGTCGTCCAAGTTGCGGCTGACATCATTGACAGCGCGCGCGGCAGAGTGCGAGGCGATGACGGGTGCTCGCGACAGCTCCATCATCTGCATGTTGGAGGTCTTGGCGGGGTGCGAGAGGTCAACCATGATGCCCCACTTGTTCATCTCGAGCACGGCTGCCTTGCCGAGCTCGCTCAGGCCGCCGTGCAGCCAGACGTCATCGCGCTCGCCGGTGTTCGAGTCACAGAATTGGCTGTGGCCGTTGTGCGACAGCGACATGTAGCGACCACCCAGATCATGGAACTTCTTGATGTTGGAGAGGTCGAGCCCGACGGGATAGGCATTCTCGATCCCGATCATCGCGATCTTCTTGCCTGACGCATCGATCCGGCGCACGTCATCGGAGGTGAGCGCCAACTCGATGCGTTCGGGTGCGATCTCATCGCAAAGGCGATGGATGGCGTCGAACTTCGCAATCGCATTTGCGTAGGCATCGGCGTAGCCCTCGTCGTTCAGTTCACCCTGGCCCGTGTAGACGATAAACCAGACGACGTCCAGGCCACCTCTTTCCATCTTCGGCAGCGTGACCTGGGAACTCAGGTCTTGCGTGTAGTTGCGCTCCGCCGTGAAGTTCGACATGCGGATGTCGCAGTGCGTGTCGAGCGTGATGGCGCGTTCGTGAATGCCCTGGGCACGCTCGATGAGCTGCGCTTCGGACATGTCCGCGACACGCGCGCCACGGGTGGCACATGAAACGACAAGGAAGAACGTGAGGAGTCCGGAGTAGTTCATCCAGAGATCGAGGACAGGCTGCCTTGGGGCGAGTGATCGGCTTTGCGGACTTGGAAGACCAGAGAGCCTAGAGAACATTCTCCTTCCTGTCAGCTGCACTTCGAGGACCTATCGAGGCTGGCGCCGGGAGTGACAAGTATGCGCATCCGGCCCAGACTGGCGTCCATGCATGTAGCGGGGCAAAGTACAGTAGGCCCTGGCGGCGCTCGCGGCCTACGACGTCGGCCTGCCCCTCGTGATCGAGGAGATTTTCCTGCTCGAGTGCGGGCGGGACGACCTCGACCGCTTCATCGAGTCCTCCCGTGCGCACGTCGACGGCTGGATCGGATTCAACTGGGGCCGCGCGAAGTACGGTGTCGCACACGGTGTCGCTGCTCCTCGACCGACTCGTACCGCACAAGAACGCCACACCGCAGTGCCTACGCACCAGGCGACACCGCAGCCCGGCTTGCTTGGGCGGTACCGACCGAGCGATGCACAGGCACGAGTGTGCGACACCGTATTCCCCGCGACACCGTATTCCCCGCGACACCGTATTCCCTGCGACACCGTATTCCGACACCGTATTCCCGTATTCCCCAGGAGTGAT
>SMVQ01000057.1 GCA_004357655.1 Planctomycetota bacterium | reverse complement strand
GGTGTCCCTGCCGCCGGGCGCCGGTCCCGGCGACGTGCTCGTCAGGGTGCCGGGCGGCGGCTACGACCGGCTCTCGAACGCGCAGCCCTTCGATGCCGGAGTCGCGGGGTGCACGCCGGGCTCGAGCTACTGCGTGACGTCCCCGAGCTCGGCCGGCCCCGGTGCGACGATCGCGGGCGGCGGGAGCGCGAGCTTCGCGGCGAACGACCTCACCTTGAACGCTGCGGCCTGTCCCGCGAACCAGAACGGAATCTTCTACTTCGGCCTGGGCCAGACCCTCGTCCCGTTCGGCGACGGATTCCGGTGCGTGGCCGGCGCGCTCTTCCGCCTGCCCATCGTGACGACTGACGCCGCGGGGACGGCCCTCTTCGCGTTCGACCTCACGACCTCTCCGGCGGCCGGAGTGATCACGCCGAACTCGACCTGGAACTTCCAGTTCTGGTTCCGCGACCCGGCAGCGGGCGGGACGGGGTTCAACCTGTCGGACGGGCTCTCGGTCATGTTCTGTCCGTAGTCGCGCTACGCGAACACTCGCTGCCTCGCGCCGATCCAGATCGGTGCACTACGGGCCGAATACCACGTTCAGCCCGTCCGACAGGTCGAAGAACGCGCCGCTTCAGGCTCCCGCAACCCGCTTTCTGGGTCGATTGCCGAGAACGGGTGCAACCCCCAGGGCCCACTCGCGGTCTTCCCTCCCCTGGTGGACGCCTCGTCCGCCGCCGATGGAAACGGATGGAGACCGAAGGCATGACGACGATCGAACGCTTCCAGGGCTTCCCGCGTGACTCCCTCCGGTTCCTGCGCGGCCTGGCGATGCACAACGATCGCGGGTGGTTCGAGGAACGGCGCGAGCGCTACGAGACGAACTTCCTCCTGCCCGCGCAGGCGTTCGTGGTGGACCTCGGGCGTCGACTGCGGCGGATCGCGCCCGGGATCCGGGCGGAGCCGCGGATCGACGGTTCGATTCTGCGGATCCACCGCGACACGCGCTTCAGCAAGGACAAGTCGCCCTACAAGGACTGGTTCGGCTTCGCGTTCTGGGTGGGCGAGGGCCGGTCCTACGAACACCCGTGCTTCTTCATCCGGATCGGGACGAGGCACATGGCGCTCGACGCGGGGATGCACCGGTTCAGTCCCGAGCAGCTCCGGACGTATCGCGCGGCCGTCGTGGATCCGGTGGACGGCCCCGAGCTCCTGCGCGCCGTCACGCGCGTCGCGCGGACCGGCGACCTCGACCTCCGCGAGATGACGTCCTCGCGGACTCCCGCAGGGTTCGATCGCCGCCATCCGAACGCGGGCTTCCTGGGCTATCGCGGGCTGTACGCGCGGCGCGGGGGTCTCCCGGTCGACATGATCCTCGCCGAGAACGTCGTCGAACAGTGCTACGCCATCTTCAAGGACCTCGCGCCCATCCATCGTTGGCTCGTCCGCGTCCTCGACGATCCGGGTTGACCGCTGCCACTTGACTCGGATGCGGCACGGCCGTACGACTCGGGACCGCGACCGCGCTGCGAGGCCACGATCCGCCCGGACGCCTGCCGATGCGACACTCCCTGCTCGTTCTCGCGATCCTCACCGGCTGCCAGGCGGTCGTCGTCCCGGACGGCGGGCAGGTCACACCGCAGCGTCCGACGGTCTCGACCAACACGGACACGACCACCCACGGCTACCTGGAGATCGAGGCCGGCGGGTACATCGATCCTGGCGACTTCGTCGACACGCCCAGCACGCTCAAGCTGGGTACGAGCCCGACGAGCGAGGTGTTCATCGGCTTCGCGCCCTATCAGGTCGCCGATGTGCGGGGCTCCAATGACGCCGGGATCGGTGATTTCCGGATCGGCTTCCGTCAGCGCCTGCAGGAAGAGACGGAGGAGCGCCCGTCCACGGCTTTCCAGCTCGTGACGAAGATCCCCGAGAGTGACGAGGACGACGGGCGGAGCACGGGGCGGACGGACTTCTTCGCGCGCGGCATCGCGACGAAGCACTTCGAGCACGCCAAGGTCACGGGCAACTACGAGCTCGGTTTGCTGGGCACCGAGAAGAACGGCAATGTCGACATCCAGCACCTGTTCGCCATCGTCGCCGACTTCCCGATCGACGGCGAGCTCGCTGCGTTCAACGAGCTCGCCTGCATCTGGATCCCCGAGCAGGACGAGGAGCAGCTCTCGTACCTGGGGGGCCTGAGGTTCTTGATGAGCCCGTCGACGGTCTTCGACGGAGCTATATCGCTGGGGCTGACCGACGACGCGCCCGGCTTCGTGCTGCTGTTCGGGGTGACGCACTCGATCGGGCGTGTCGTGCGCAAACCCTGACGGCGAGCCGCGTACGCTACTCCGAGCCGCGCCGCGCCGTCACCTGGATCTCGACGCGCGCCTCGCCCGGTAGCGCCCGCACGGCGATGCACGCGCGCGCTGGGTACGGCGCGGAGAACCGCCGGGCGTAGATGGCGTTGAGCTCGCCGTAGTACGCGATGTCGGTCAGGTAGACCGTGCTCGCCACGACGTCGGCGAGCGTGAGGTCGTTGCGCCTGAGCTCCCCCTCGACCGCGTCGATCGCGGTCTCGACCTCCACCTCGAACGAGTCGCCGCGCCGGCCGATCTTGCCCGACACGAAACAGAAGTCGCCGCTGAGGACCGAGGCCGAGTACGGACCGAGAGCGCCCTCCGCGGCGACGTAGCGCGTGCCGCGCGTCGAGCCGCAGGCGGCCAGGGTGAGCGCGGCGGAGAGGACAGCGACGTGGTGTGCGAGCGTGAGTTTCATGCGGTCATTCTGCCCGGGCCGAGCGGCATGTCCAAGGCCGCCCGAACACGCTCAGCGGTTGGGCTGATCGCGTCGTTCGCCGCCCGCGTCCGCACCCCCGGCGTGGTCCGCATCCCCGGCGTGGTCCGCATCCCCGGCGTGGTCCTCTTCCCCTGCGTAGTCCTCTTCCCCGGCGTACCCGAGCGCCTGCATCTCGGAAAGCTGCCCCGGATCGATCGCCACCCTCGGGGGCGGCCCCGGGTCCCAACGATCGCGCGACTGGATCGCCGCGAGCTTCACCGCGAGCTCCGCCGCCAGCGCGGGCTCGGCATCGATCAGGTTGCGCGTCTCGCCCGGGTCGTCCGCCAACCGGTACAGCTCGTCCGCGCCGTCGGAGGAGTGGATGTACTTGTACCCGCCGTCGTAGAGCGCGGTGCGCACGCGCCGGAACCGCTGCCCGTAGTCGGGGCTCAACAGGTCCTTCGAGCGGCTGTAGTGGAGCTCGGCGAGGATCGGGTGATTGCCCGGAACGTAGCGGAAGCGCGCGGCCAGTCGCTCTTCGAGCTCGCGCCCGAGGTTCGCGAGGATGAGCCGCGGCACGTCGACGAGCGAAGCCGGCGTCGTGACGACCTCGCCCTCGGTCTGGTACGGCCGCTTGACGATAAGGGGCACTGCGAGCCCCTCCACATAGATGTCCTTCGAGTGCTCGACGAGCTCGTGCTCGCCGAAGTACTCGCCGTGGTCGGAGGTGAGCACGATGACGGTGTCGTCCCAGAGTCCGCGTTCCACGAGAGCTTCGAACAGCTCGCCGAGCGCGGCATCGACGTTGCGCACCGCGCGGTCGTACTGCGGGATCAGCTCATCCGCGAGGTCGCCGGCGGGCTGCCCCTCGACGAGGACGCGCTCGATCATCGCGTTCAGGAGGTCCTTGCTCTTCCGGCGGAACTGCGCTTCGCCCGCCTTCGGCGTCGTGTTGTAGGGCCGGTGCGTGTCGAGGTAATTGAGGAACAGGAAGAACGGCTTGCCGCCTTCCACGCCGCTCCCATGCTCGTCGATCCATCCGTCGATCCAGCGGAGCGCGCGCGCGTTCACGCCCTCCGCCCGATCGCGCTCGACATCCCACGTCTCGAAGCCCTGGTTCAGTTGGAAGTACGGGTCGAGGTAGGTCGTGTTGCAGACGATCCCGCCCGTCGTATAGCCCTCCTGGGCGAGGACCTCGGCGAGCGTGAGGTGGTCGTGGTCGAGCGGGTAGACGTTGCGCTGAAGGACGTCGACGTCGTAGGAGTACGCGCCGTGCTCGAAAGGGTGCCGCCCGGTGAAGAGGGAGGCGTGGCTCGGCACCGTCCAGGACGACGTCGCGAAGCACTGGGCGTAGCGCGTCGCCGCGGCCGCGAATGCGTCGATGCGGGGCGACGTGGCCACGGGGTACCCGTAGCAGGAGAGATGGTCCGCGCGCAGGGTGTCCAGCGTGATCAGGAGGATGTTCGGCCGCGGCGCGCGATCTTCTGTCGAGGCCGCGGAACAGGCCACGAGCACGAGTGCCGAGAAGGAGATGGAGCGGGGGGACATCGCTGGGAACTCTGGGGGCGGAGGAGCGCCCGTCGCGCCCAGCCTAGCAGGCGCATGGAGGGCAGAGTGCGCGCGTCGACGGTACGGCAGGGCTTGGAATTCGTTGGTCGCAGCCGCCCTCTCCGCCACAATGCGCCTTTCCCGGAGCCCGTGCCCACGCGCCGGTCGACCGCCCGTAAGTCCACCGTGACCGCCCACCGAGACACTCTTCGCGCATTCTTCCGCGTGCTGGGCCTCGCCCCGCTCGCCCTCGCGGCGTGCGGCGACTCCGGGGGCGCGAAACGCCTCTACCGCCCCGAGCAGCGACTGCTCGTCATCGGCTGGGATGGGGCGACCTTCGATCTCGTCGACCCGCTCGTCGCCGCCGGCCGCCTGCCCAACCTCGCGACGCTGATGCGGACCGGCGTCAGCGCGCGCCTCACCTCGACCCTCATCCCCATCTCATCGGCGGCTTGGGTCGGCGCCGTCACCGGGAAGGGGCCGGGCCAGACCGGGGTGTACTCCTTCTTCGAGCCGGTCGAGGGCACGTACGACGTGCGCCTCATCAGCTCGCACTCCAACGCGGCTTCCCCGATCTGGCGCATCCTCACGGGTCACGGCCTCGGCGTGAACGTGTTCGGCGTGCCCGTGACCTACCCACCCGAGTCCGTGCTCGGGACGATGGTGGCCGGAATGTTGAGCCCCTTCGAGGCGGACTACGCGTGGCCGCCCGAGTACACGCAGGAGCTGCGGGACAGGGGCTTCCTGCCGGACCTCGGCAAGTGGACCGCGGACCAGGATCTCTCCTGGGCGCGCCTCCTGGAGCAGCTCCGCATCAAGGAGGAGGTCGTGCTCGAGTTGCTCGCGCGGCCTGACTGGGACTTCTCCATGGTCGTGTTCAAGAACCTCGACGTGCTCTCGCATCACAGGTACGGGATCGACGGCTCGGTCGAGGAGCTCCTCGAGGCGCTCGACGCGACGCTGGGCAAGCTGATCGAACGCGCGGGCCCCGACACGAACGTCATCGTCATGTCCGACCACGGGTTCGCGAGCTATCCCACGGCCTTCAACGTGCACACGTGGCT
>SMVQ01000056.1 GCA_004357655.1 Planctomycetota bacterium | reverse complement strand
GCCACTCGCGGCTGTCCGCGGAGTCCTGGGTGTTGTCGCCGAGCATGAAGTAGTGCTCCGGGCCGATCTTCCAGGAGCTCACGGCGGCGCGATCGCTCGTGTAGTAGATGTCGCGGTACGCCTGCAGGTCCTCGAACTCCGCCCCGCCGCCCTCCAGGCGTACGGTGATGTTGGCACGCTGGTCGCTCGCCGCCGGGATTTCCATGCGGACGAGGACCTCCCCGTCCACCTCGAGTTGGAGCAGGTCGTTCAGGTTCTGGGCCCCGAAGTCGACGTTCTTTCCGGCGCGCAGGCGGTATGGGTGCTCGGCGAATTCGGTCCGCTCTTCGATCGGGCTACTCTGGGATCCGTCGCTCACGTGGATGCTCGGGCGCGCGTCGTCCGGGGCGGCGGGTCCGGGGATCGTCATCTCGTAGTGTCGCGTCCCCTCCTTGAACTGGAACAGGACGGCCGTGCATTCCGCGCGGGCCTCGACCTCGCCGTCGATGCGCAGGTCGCCGACGCGGTGCTCACCGGAGGACCGCGCCGTGCGCCGGAGCTTCGAAACCATCGTGCCCGGGTACCCGTCGTGGTGCAGGTCCTTGACGTAGGGACTCGTGCGCGGGAACACCGCCGCGCCCGGGCCCTCGGCGACGAGCTCGGAACCGTCGACCGTCCAGCCCTTGCTCCCGGGTTGGACCCTCCAGTTGCACTCCATGTCGAGGCGCTTCAGGATCTCACGTTGGATCGGGCGCGGGCGGCGCAGGACCCGGTACGGCTCGCTCTCGTCCTTGCGGGCGAAGAGGTCGCCGTTCTCGATCTTGAGCTCCTCATCGGGCATGCCGCAGATACGCTTGATGAAGTTCTTGGAGCGGTCGAGCGGGTACTTGAAGACGACGATCTCCCAGCGGACGGGGTCGCGGAAGTGGTACGAGAGCTTGTCGACGAGAATGCGGTCGAAGATACCCTTGCCGCTGTCGTCGAAGGTCGCGCCCATCAACGTCGGCTGCATCGATCCTGTCGGGATCTTGTACGCCTCGATGATGAAGTACTTCAGGAACACGGCCATGATGATCGCCATCGTCACGGCCTCGATGTTGTCGCGCCACGGACGACCGGACTTCTTGTTCTTCTTCGAGTCGGTCATCGGTCGTCTCCGCCGAGGAGTGACAGGAAGGCCTTCTGCGGGATGTCGACGTTGCCCACCTGACGCATGCGGCGCTTGCCCTTCTTCTGTTTCTCGAGCAGCTTCCGCTTCCGGCTGATGTCGCCGCCGTAGCACTTGGCCGTCACGTCCTTGCGCAGTGCCGCGATGTTCTCGCGCGCGAGGATCTTGCCCCCGATGGCGGCTTGGAGGCGCACCTCGAACAGGTGGCGGGGGATCTCCTTGCGGAGCTTCTTGAGGGTGGTGCGGCCGCGGGCATCGGCGCGCGAGCGGTGGACGATGGAAGAGAGCGCGTCGACCTCGTCCCCGTTCACGAGAATCGTCAGCTTGACGAGGTCGTCGGCCTTGTAGCCCGTCACGTCGTAGTTGAGCGTACCGAAGCCGCGCGTGGCCGACTTCAGCTTGTCGTAGAAGTCGTACATGATCTCCGCGAGCGGCACGTCGTATACGAGCTGGACGCGCGTCTGGGAGATGTGGTCCTGGCGGACGAAGACGCCGCGGTGGTCGCTGCTGATCTGCATGATCGAGCCGATGAACTCGGTCGGGAGGATCATGCTGAGGCGCGCGATCGGTTCGCACAACTGCTCGAACTTGTCGGGGGCGGGCAATGCGCCCGGCGAGCGGACGATCTGCTCGGTGCCGTCCGCGAGCACGATCTTGTAAGTGACGGACGGCGCCGTCTGGATCATGTCGAGGTCGTGCTCGCGCTCGAGCCGTTGCTGGATGATCTCCATGTGCAGGAGACCGAGGAAACCGCACCGGTAGCCGAAGCCGAGGGCGTCCGACGTCACCGGTTCGAACGAGAACGAGGAATCCGTCAGCGCGAGCGTGTCGAGGGCGTCGCGCATCGTCACGTAGTCGCCGGGGCTCGTCGGGTAGAAGTCGGCGAACACCATGTGCTTGGGCAATTGATAGCCCGGCAGCATCGCGACCTCCGGCCCCTTGTGGATCGCCATCGTGTCGCCGATCCGTACGTCCCCGAGTTGCTTGATGTTGGACACGAAGTAGCCCACTTCTCCAGCCTGCAGCTCCGGGGAGGGGGTCATCTTCGGGCAGAAGCGTCCGATCTCGACCGCCTCGTACACCTTGCCTGTACCGAGCATCGCGACCGTGTCCCGCTTGCGGATCGTGCCGTCCACGACGCGCATGTAGACGATCACGCCGCGGTACTCGTCGTAGACGGCGTCGAAGATCAGGACCCGGAGGGGCGCTGCCGGATCGCCCGCCGGCGGGGGAATGCGCTCGATGATTCGGTCGAGCACGGCGCCGACCCCGAAGCCTGTCTTGGCGGAGACGTGCAGGGCGTCCGTCGCTTCGATCGCGAGCGTGTGCTCGATCTCCTCGGCGACCTCATCCGGGCGCGCGTGGGCCAGGTCGACCTTGTTGAGGACTGGGAGGACCTCGAGGCCGGCATCGATCGCGAGCTCGGCGTTCGCGACCGTCTGGGCCTCGACGCCTTGGGACGCGTCCACCAAGAGGATCGCGCCCTCGCAGGCCTGCATGCTCTTCTCGACCTCGTAGCTGAAGTCGACGTGGCCCGGCGTATCGATCAGGTTGAGCTGGTAGTCCTCGCCCTGGTAGCGGTGGATGACGGTGACGGACCGGGCCTTGATCGTGATCCCGCGCTCGCGCTCCAGCTCCATGTCGTCGAGGAGCTGGTCGTGCATCTCGCGCTCCTCCACGGCGCCCGTCAGCTCGAGGATGCGATCCGCGAGCGTCGACTTGCCGTGGTCGATGTGCGCGATGATCGAGAAGTTGCGTGTGTGCTTCGGGTCCACGTCGGTCGTCCGTCAGGATCGCATCAGTTCGGGGAGGCTTCCGGCGAGCTCGCGGAGCGCGCGCCCGCGGTGGCTGACGGCGCGCTTCTCTTCCGCGGTGAGCTCGGCGAAGCCGCGTCCGGTCGCCGCGTGCCCGGCTTCGGTGAACAGGAAGAGCGGATCGTAGCCGAAGTCGCCGTCGCCACGCGGCCCCTCGAGGATACGCCCGCGGGCCGTGCCTTCGGTCTCGAATGCGATCTCGCCGTCCGGGGCGGCGAGGGCCAGGGCGCAGACGAACCGCGCGCCACGCTGCTCGGCCGGGATTCCGGCGAGGAGCGCGAGGAGCTTCTCGTTGTTGGCGTCGTCATCGCCGTGGGATCCCGCGAAGCGGGCGGAACCGACCCCGGGCGCGCCGCCCAGGTGGTCCACCTCGAGCCCGGAATCGTCGGCGAGCGCCCATTTCTCCGTCGCCCGCGCCGCGGAAATGGCCTTCTTCCGGGCGTTGCCGGCGAACGTCGGCTCGTCCTCGATCACCGTGGGCAGACCGCCGACGTCGTCCGGCGCGAGGGCCTCGAAGCCCAGGGGCTCCAGCATGCCCCGCAGCTCGGCGATCTTCTTCGGGTTGCCGGTGGCGAGCAGGATCTCCACGGGGCTAACCTTCGAGCGCCTTCTTCTGCACATCGAAGATGTGGCGGATGGCCGCTTCGCCGAGCTCGAGCATGCGGTTCAGGGGCTCGCGTCCGAACGGGGCCCCTTCGGCCGAGCCCTGAACCTCGATGAACTCTCCCTTCCCGGTCATGACCAGGTTCATGTCGACGTCGGCGCGGCTGTCCTCCGAGTAGTCGAGGTCGCACACGGGCTCGCCATCGATCATGCCGACGGAGATCGCGCCGAGCTGCCCGGAGAGGGGCCAACTGCGCAGGATGCGCTTCGAGTCCATCCACGTGAGAGCGTCGTGCAGGGCCACCCACGCCCCGCTGATCGCGGTCGTGCGCGTCCCGCCGTCGGCCTGGAGCACGTCGCAGTCGATCCAGATCGTGCGCTCGGTGATGCGCTTCATGTCCAGGACCCCGCGGAGCGAGCGGCCGATGAGGCGCTGGATCTCGATGGAGCGCCCGTCGACGCGACCCGTCCGGTCCCGGCTCTTCCGGTCGGTGGTGGAGGAGGGGAGCATCGAGTACTCCGCCGTGAGCCAGCCCCGACCCTTGCCTTTCAGGAAGCTGGGCACTCCGTCGGTGACGCACGCGGTGCAGAGCACGCGCGTCTCGCCGAAGGAGGCGAGCACCGAGCCCGGCGCCTTGTTGAAGCCGCGCTGAAAAGTGATGGGCCGGGGGTCACCGGGGGCGCGTCCGTCGATGCGTTGCATAATCGTCTTCGGGGGGAATTCGAGCGGAGCATTATAGAGGTGAAGAGACCCGGCGCCACCCGCGGCTGGCGGAGTCCGATTCCCCTTATAGCGGTTGGACGGAGCGGACGAACTCGAGCGCCAGGCGCCGCGTCGTCCCGCCCTGCTCGCGCACCGTCAGGCCCTCTTCGAGGGAGAGCTCGAGCAGCTCGCCCTCGACGATCTCCGCGCCCATCGCCACACGCACGCGTCGGTGGCGCAGCCCGCAGGCCGCGAGGTAGTCGTCGGCCAGTCGCCGGGAATCGACGCCCGCCAGCTCGAGGCGGTCGGCGAGGCGCGCGAGGAGCAAGTCCTGGGTCGACCGCACGCTGGCGGTCAAGCCGTGGAGCGCGAGGCTCGTGACGCCGCGCTCCCGGGTGAGGTCCGCGGGAAACGAGCGCTGGGCGACGTTGAGCCCGACTCCGACCACGTAATGGGGCCGCAGCGGGTCGAGCCCCCGCGTCTCGACGAGGATGCCGGCGAGCTTGTCGCTTCCGACCACGACGTCGTTCGGCCAATCGAGCCCCGCGCCCGAGAGCCCCAGGGCGCGCACCGCGTCGAGCACGGCGAGCCCGGCGGCGGTCGTGAGCGCGACGGGGGCGAGTGGCGCCGCCGGCATGAGGATGACGGAGAGGTACACGCCCTCGCCCGGCGGGCTGACCCACGCCCGTCCCCGACGCCCGCGGCCCGCCATCTGCTCGTGGGCGACGTGCACGTCCCCGTGCCGCGCCGTGCCCGCCGCGAGCGCCGCGAACGCGCGCTCGTTCGTCGAGTCGACCGTGCCGTGCCGGAATTGGCGCTCGAACACGCGGCAAGAGTACCGAGTCGCACCGATCTCCGCCGCCTTCGCGGTAGCGAAGGCGGCGGAGATCGGTGCGACTCGGTACATCCGGCAGAACCCGTATGCGGAACCGCACGACCTCTAGCCGGTCTCAGGAGAAACCGGGTAGGAGTCGTGCGGTTCGGTACCGTCAGTCACCCTCTACCTCGACTTCGCTGCCGTCGACGCCGGTGTCCTCGACGGCCGGCGGCTCCCAGTTCTCCGGCGGCGGCCAGACCTTGCCCAGTGCGGCGGAGATCGGGATCGCGTAACCGGTCGTGTACACGGCGGACCGGTCGGGCATCGCCTGAACACTGAAGACGACGCCGATCACCCGGCCGTGCTTGTCGGTCACCGGGCCGCCGCTGTTGCCCGGGTGCACGCCCGCGTCGACCTGGAGGATGTCGTCGACGATGCGCGAGAGGATGCCGCGGAACGTCGAGGCGATGACGGTCTCGCCCTGCTGCAACGCGAAGTTGCCGAGGGGGAAGCCGAACAGGAAGACGTCGATACCCGGCTCGAGCGTCGGGCCGGAGGGGTCGAAGTCCTCGAGGTAGGGCATCTCGGGGAAGGGTTCGATCTTCACGAGCGCGAGGTCGTCGTCGCCCTCGTTCGCGAGGAGCACGGTCGTCGCCCGGCGGCGCGTCGAGCTGCCCGAGAATACGGCGTTCACCTCGATGACCGGCTCGATCGGCATTTCCTCCGACGCGAGGAGGAAGGGCAAGGCGCCCGGGGGCTCGACGACGTGGGCGTTCGTGAGGATCCAACCCTCCGGCGAGACGCAGAAGCCCGAGCCCGTCGACTCGAACGCCCACGGCTCCCCGAGGTCGTCGAAGTTCGGCACGTCGCCGCCAAAGTGGCTCGCGAGGTGCAGGAGCTTGCCGGTCTCCTTGTTCCGCAGGGTCATCTTCACCTCGAACAGGACGATGCTGGACCGCACGCGGCTCACATCCGTGAGTCGCGCCTGCTCCAGGTTCACGGGGTCCAGCAGCTCGAGGTTGCGACGCGTGCTCTCGATGGACTCGCGCAAGCCCTCCATCTGTTCCGATGACGCCGTGCCGCGCGTCTCCAGCTCCTGCAAGCGGGCGAGGAGCCCAGTGCGCTCCTCCTCGAGACGCCCGCGCTCGGCATCCAGGTCGGCCTTCGTCTGCGCGAGCTCGACGCTGCGGCTCAGCTCCCGCGCCCGCAGGCCGTCGACGAGCTCACCGAGGTGCCGGTTCTCCACCGCGAGCTCGCGCAAGCGCGACTCGTAGTCCTGTCTCACTTGCGCGAGCTGGTCCTCCGTATGCTCGAGCTGTGCCTCGTTCGCGCGCCGGCCCGTCTCGGAGAGGTGCCGCCCCCACAGGACGAGCGCGACGACGACGAGCACGCCGAGGATCGCGCCCGAGACCTGAGTGCGCCGCGTGCGCTTCTTCACGAGCTCCTCGACGCCGCCCCGCGGGACACCCAGGGCTTCCTTGATGTGCTCGACGCGGGACTCGGTGAGGCTCTCGCCGGCGCCGCCTCTCAGGCCCACCTTCTCGGGATCGACGAACATCGTCTCCGACAGGGGAGCCGAGGAGATCAGGATGAACCTGGGGCCGATCGCGCCGAGCTGCACGATGTCCCCGACCCCGACCGGTGCGCTCTCGATCTTCTTGCCGTTGAGGAGGGTGCCGTTCCGCGAGCCGAGGTCGAGCAGTGTGAGCTCGCCGTCGTTCTCGTCGAGACGCGCGTGGTGCTGCGAGACCCCGGGAAACATGTCGCCGGGCAGGGTGAGGACGTTGTCGGGGTCGCGACCGATGGTGAGTCGACCATCGACGAAATCGATGAGGTCCGACAGCCCCGCCACCTGCACGGGCTTCAAACGCAGGCTCGATTGTTCAGCCGATGATTCCATGGGGCGATTCTAGTTCGTGCTCGTCGGCGCGACCATGGTCTGGGTGGTAGTCGTCACCTTTGGCCGATGCCTGACGATCCCAGACTCAGCAGGAAGGTAGGAAGGGCAGGAAGGGAACGGAACGGAGCACAAGGGAGCTGAGTGGTTCTCCCCGCCTTTCCTTTCCGTTCCCTTCCTGCCCTTCCTACCTTCCTGCTGAGTCTGGGATCGTCAGGCATCGGCCAAACCTCCCGTCCAGGTCGGCTCCGGCGCGCGCGGAAGGCCGTGCGTCGTATTCGCTACACTGCCCACTCCAGTACAGCTCAATGGCAGGAAAGGACACGATGCGACCCGAATCGAATTCAGTTCCGTTGCTCATGTCAGCGCTCCTTTCGATCGGAGCCCTGGGCGCCGTGCTGCCCGGCACCGCGTGTGCTCAAACCGGGACCCCGCCCGCCGACGCGCCGGAGGTGCTCCGCTTCGGGGATGATCTCGAGCGCGCGTACGACGAGCCCTTCTTCCCGGGTACGGAGTACGACGAGTCCGTCGCGACGCCGGAGAGCTTCCTCGCCCGTCCCGTCGGGAGTCGCCTCGCGCGGCACGATGAGATCGTCCGCGTCTTCGAGCACTGGGGCGAGACCTCGGACCGCGTCGACGTTGCGGAGTACGGGCGGACGCACGAGGGACGCCCGCTCCTGCGCGTCGTGATCACATCCCCCGAAAACCACGCGCGCCTCGCCACGATCAAGCGTGCGATCGCGCGCCTCGCCGACCCGCGCGGCCTCACGGAGCCCGAGGCGCGGGCGATCCTCGACTCGACCCCGGCGATAGCGTGGATGGGCTACAGCATCCACGGCGACGAGACCTCGGGCACGGACGCTTCGCTCGCCGTGGCGTACCACCTGGCGGCGGGCACGAGCGCCGACGTCCTGGAGCTCCTGCGCGAGGTCGTCGTCGTCATGGATCCGTGCCTCAACCCCGACGGCCGGCAGCGGATCCTCACGCAGATCGAGCAGAGCGCCGGCTACGTGGCGAACCTCGATCACGCGAGCATGCAGCGCGGACGGTGGCCGTACGGCCGCGGCAATCACTTCCTGTTCGACATGAACCGCGACTGGATGGTGGGCGTCGCGCCCGAGACGCGCGGGCGCTGGCGCGTGGCGCTCGAGTTCCACCCCCAGCTCTTCGTCGACGCGCACGAGATGAGCGGGCTCGACACCTACCTCTTCTACCCCCAGGCCGATCCGGTCCACCCGGCGATGCCCGCGACGCTCATGAAGTGGCAGAAGGCCTTCGCGGCGGCGAATGCGGCGGCCTTCGATCGGTACGGCTGGGGCTACTACACGCGGGAGTGGGCGGACGGCTGGGGTGCGTTCTACTCGGACTCGTGGGGCTCCTTGAACGGCGCCATCGGGATGCTCTACGAGCAGGCCGGCGTCGGGGGGCAACCCCTGAAGCGCGCCTCCGGTGAGATCGTGAGCTATCGCGAGGCTGTCCACGGCCAGGCGGTGTCCAGCGTGTCCAACCTGACGACGCTCGCGCGCGAGCGGCGCGCCGTCCTCGCCGACTACCTCGCCGGCCGGCGCCGGAACGTCGACCGCGCCCGGCCCGGAGGCGACCGCGCGTTCGTGCTCGTGCCCGGCCGCAACCCGTCGCGCGAGGCGCGGTTCCTCGACCTCCTGCTGGCCCAGGGCATCGAGGTTCAGTTGGCGTCGGCGGCCTTCACGGCGCGCGAGTGCGAGAGCCCGCTCGCGGAGGCCGCGGACACCCGGACGTTCGAGGCCGGCGCGTACCTGGTCCACGCCGCACAGCCGCAGGCGGGCCTGGTCGCGGCCTATCTCGACTTCGACACGCGAATGGACGACGAGACGGTGCTCGAAGAGCGCCGGTCGCTCGAGCGCAAGGGCGAGTCCAAGATGTACGACGTCACGGCGTGGGACCTCGGTCGCGCGTTCGACCTCGACTGCACCTGGTGTACGCCCGGACCCGTCGACGGCGCCGTGCTCGAGACGGTGCCCGAGCTCGCCCGGGGGGTCGTGCCGAGTGCCGACGGTTCGGCGCCCGTGTACGCGTTCGCCGTCGACGGTGCCGACGATGCCTCGGTGCGGTTCGCGGTGCGTGCTATGGAGCTCGGCCTCGCGGTGCATCTCGCCGACGAGGCGTTCCAGGCTGGCGGACAGGAGTTCCCGCGCGGATCCCTGCTCTTGCGTCGCCACGAGAACGCGGAGGCCTTCGAGGTCACGGTCCACAAGGTGGCCGACGAGGCGGGCGTGCGCGCGTTCGCCCTCGCCACGGGGCGGTCGGAGGGGGAGGGGCCCGATCTCGGCGGGGGCCACTTCCACCTGCTCGCGCGGCCGCGTGTCGCCGTGCTCTCTAACGCTCCCGTGAGATCCGACGGCTTCGGGCACATCTGGCAGTTGCTCGACGAGCGCCTCCGGCTGCCCATGACGATGCTCGATGCCCAGCGGTTCGGCGGACAGGATCTGCGGCGCTACAACGTCCTCGTCCTGCCGCCCGGGTCTATCCGCCGCGCGCTCGCGCCCCACGCGAAGGGTATCGCCGCCTGGGTGCGGTCCGGCGGGACGCTGATCGCATGCGGTTCGTCCGTCGCGGGGGTCCTCGGCGAGGAGTTCGGTCTCAGCTCGGTCGTGCTGCGCCGGGACGCGCTCGAGGATCTCGACGCGTTCGCCTACGCGGCCGAGCGCGAACGGTCGGCACGTGACGTGAGCGTCGACTTCTCCGAGCTCTGGGGCGACGGCGCATCCGCCACTGAGACTGAGTCGGATGGTGACGTCGACGACGACGAGGCGAGCGCTGGCGCTGACGCGAGTGCGACCGAGGCGGACGAGGCGGACGAGGAGGACGAGGAGGACGAGGAGGACGAGGAGGACGAGGAGGACGGAGACCTCGAGCAACGCGACGGATGGATGCGCCGCTTCGCGCCGGCGGGCGCGATCCTCCGCGGGATCGTGAACGAGGACGAGTGGATCACCGTCGGTGCGGGGCCCGAACTCCCCGTGCCGTACTCGGGCTCGCGCGTGCTCCTCGCGCGCGAGCCTGTGCGTACGCCGGTGCGCATGGCGTCGCCGGCAGCGCTCCGTCTCGCCGGCCTGCTCTGGCCCGAGGCGCGCGAGCGCATCGCGGATTCCGCCTGGCTCACGGTCGAGTCCGTCGGTCACGGTCAGTTGATCCTGTTCGCCGCGCCGCCCGCGTTCCGCGGCTGGTTCGCGGGGACGGCGCGGTTGTTCGCGAACGCCGTCGTGTACGGGCCGGGGCTCGGCGCGGACCAGCCCCTCGGCTGGTGACAATTGCGGCTTCGTAAAGGAAGCTGAGATTCCGCGGCTTTGCGGGCCCTGCTCGGCCGGTCGCGAGCCTCGGGACGACCCGCGTCTCCGGGCGCCCGTGTGCGTTCGGATGCCTGAGCGACCTGCCTTAGCGTACAATGACGGCGTGGCCCGGTACCGTTCGGAGCCCGGTCTCCGAACAGCTCACCCCGTCGTTTTTTTCTTTCGAGATGCGGATGTGGATAGTCCTCAGTCGCGATTGATCGACAAGGCCGGTTCGACGCTGCTCAGCGCACTCTTCGACCTCGCGGAGGATCGGGAAGACGTTCGCGCGGCACTCATCGTGCTGAAGGATCGGATCGCCGAGCAGCTGGGGGATGCGGGACCGCCAGGGGAGGCACCCCTCCTCGACAAGATCCTCAAGCCCGCGGCGCGCCGGAGTTCCGCGCACCCGGTCGTGGAATCCGAGTCGGTCCGGCCGGACGCGAGGTGGGAACGGGAAGTCGACCTCGACCTCGTCCTGCGCCGGTCGAACTGGAAAGCCGAGGCATGCCGTTGGGTCGTCGAGCGGCGGCGCATCGAGTCGGAGGACGCCGCCGCGCCCCAGATCAAGGAGCGGGAGTCCGAGCTACGCCGAGGGCGCGAGCGGCTCGAGGAGTGCTTCGCCTGGATGCTCGACCCCTACCGCCGCCTCCCCGATGACGCGCGGATGGGCCAGATCGCGGAGTGCTACGAGAACACCGCGCTCGCCGCCACCGTCATGCTCGAGCTCCAGACCGAGGGGCTGCTCGATCCGGCCCCGCCGTCGGACCTCTTGTATCTCCTCGCCGAGACGCAGTCCGCCCTGCTCGCGGCGCTCGGCACTCTCGACCTACGTGGAGACAGCGATCAGCGCGACCTGTTTTTCTGGCTCAAGGTCCAGACGACGCGGCATCACATCTACGTGGACCGGCACATGCGGCTCGATGATCCCGCCGACTTCGACCCCGCCATGAACACCGCCCGCGCGCAGCGGATCCATGACCTCGCGACCGTGATCCGCGAACGTAGGAAAGAGCGGCGGCGCAAGTCGGACTTCCTGAGCAAGGTCCGGTACCACCAGCGCAAGGTGCTCTCCGGCGACTCGTTGTCGGAGCACGACCTCGCGTCGATCGCGACGACGGTCGAGGAGTGGCTCGAGGCGGGCTTTCCCGACTCCGACCGCGCGCTCGTGGAGCTCGTCCGACCGATCGGCGAGCTGCTCGAGGACGCCGAGCTGCCGGCGGCGCTGGGTCGCGTGATCGAGGCCGCGGCCAGGCAGTTGCCGGCGTCCGGTCGGCGCACGGGTTCGAGTGATCGTGACACGGGGACCGAGGCGCAACCGGCCGTCCTCGAGCAGGCCGTGGCGTTGCTGCGCGGTCGCAGAGCGACCGTCTTCGGCGAGTCGGTGGACGAGACGGCGAAGGCCTCGCTGGCCGAGCACCTCGAGTTGCGCGATGTGCGCTGGGTCGTGCTCCCCGCCCAGGACGTCGAGCCGGTCCTCGAGACCGAGATCGCGAACCCCGACACCGATATCGTGCTGATCGCCACCCGGCTTCCGGTCGACGCCTACGTGACTTTCAAGGAGCTGTGCCAGCACCACGAGAAGCCCTTCGTGCGCCTGCCCTCCGGGTACGAGCCGAGGGAGGTGGCGCACCAGGTGCTGCGCCAGATCGGCCGCCGACTGCGGGGTGCTGCGACCCCGTAGGGTGGCCGGGGAGCCCATGGGGCTTCTGCGTGGTGCCCTCCTCCCGGGCCCGGGCCTGGATCCGTTCCGTTTCCGCGGCCCAATTCCCCGTGCGGGCCCGAAGGGGCGGGCACGGAACGGACCCGGGAGGCCCGATGACCCCCGGCCAACCGCATCGGAACGGGGGCGGGGACCCGAGGGCGAGACGGGACGCGAGATTCCACGCCGCGAGCCCTCTAGCCGGGACCCCGAAAATGCCGAGACAGTGAAGTGCGGTGGCGGACAGGCAGGACCGTGTCACGCCCGGTCGCGTCGTCGCTCAAAATGGCTGGATTGCGGTGGATACTCGGGGTGGCAGCCCTCTCGCTGGCCGCCTGCGCCACGTCGGGGTCGTTCGATGCTGACGTGGGACCACGGATCCACTACTCGGTCCGCACCATCCGGCCTGACCCGGTCGAGGGGGTCGCCGTGGATGCGATCCGTACACCGGTCCGGTCGTCAGCTCCCCTCGATCCCTGGATCGCGAAGTTCATCGCGCTCGGGAGCCCCCGCATCACGCCTCGCGACGAGGCCTGGGGCAACGCGAGCGCGGACTCCGAGCCCGCCGTCCTCGAATTCAGCCTGCTCCCACCGCCCCGCCTGAGCCTCGACTTCGAGCTGGGCATATCCTGCGACGAGCACGACGAGGAGTTCCACGTCTCCGACGTCCACGACCTGAGCGGGATCTCCGAGACCCTCCTGCGGTTCTCGTGCTCGTACGATCTCACGCCCTCCGCCGCCCTCGTCGGGACCATTGCTGCCAGCCAGATCCTGGACGAGTCGTTCCAGGACACGATCGCGGACAGCGAGCTGATCTGGTTCGCCGTAGGCGTGCGGTTCGGGTTCTGAGGCCCGGCGATTCAGGCCCATGAGCCACCGATCCAGAGCACCGCGGCAGATCCAGGACGACCTCGTCGACCAGACGCTGGACGCCCTGGCCGAGAGCAGTGAAGGTCATCGCCAGCGTCTCTTCGAGGCGCGCGAGTCCCTCGCCGAGCTGACCGCGATCGTCAGCAGCGGCCCACGGCCTGGACTCGACAAGCTCTGCGAGACGATCTACGAGTTCCTCAGTCTCATGCTCAAGCAAGGGGCGGTCGAGGAGCCCGACGGGCTCGGCATCGCCATGCGGCTCGTCGACTACGTCGGGGTCGCCCTGTCGTGCCCGGTGCCCATGAACACGTACGGAGGCCCCGCGCTCTCGCTCTCCGCGGGTGGAGCGAAGCGGAGCATCCCTCCGGCGGTCCGACGGACCAAGGTGCGGCCGGAGGATCTCTCCTTCGACAGCATCGACCAGACGCGGCTGGGCGAGATCCTCGTCAAGATGGGCACGATCGAGGCCGACGATCTCGACCGCGCCCTCGTGCTGCAACGGGTGGTCCACCAGCGGCTGGGCGAGGTCCTCGTCTCGGTCGGAGCGCTCAGCGACGAGACGCTCAACGAGGCGCTGAAGGTTCAGCGCGAGAAGACGATCGCGATCACCGAGGGTCAGCAGCCGGCGCAGGACGACGACGGCCCGCGCCAGGCCGGCTGAACGCCGACGTACGGGGCGCGCGAGCGTCGCTCGTCAAATCGGTGTACCGCGCGCGCTCCACCAGTGCCCTCGGAGCGTATCCAGTGACCTCGGAGCGTATCGCGGTGGATGGAAACGCGGGGCGGCCCACGGAACCCGGCAGTTCGGGTTCAATGCATGCAACCCGCCAACTCCAGCTCACCGCCCCGTACTCCACCCATGCACACGCCGCGCGCCCTCGTCTTCACCAGCCTCCTCTTCTTCGCTCCCGTCGCGCTCGCCCAGGAGCACGGCGTGCTCGCCCAGGAGCCCGCGGGGCTGTTCGAGAGCGTCGCACGCACGCTCGAGAGGCGCTTCTACGACAAGGAGTTCCGCACGCTCGAGCTGCCCGCGATCGCCGACCGATACCGGGCGGCGGCCGATGCCTGCGAGACACTCGCCGAGGAACGCGCCGTGGTCCACGATTTCCTCGCGAACATCCCCGCGAGCCACCTCGCCCTCGTCTCGCGGACCACCTACGACCACATGTTCGCGGAACTGAGTGGTCGAGGCTCGGCGACGTTCGGCTTCCAGCTCGTGGAGCTGGAGGGGCAATACTACGTGGACTGGGTGTTCGAGGGGGGACCGGCCGAGCGCGCGGGGCTGCGGCGGGGCGACCAGGTGATCGCGATCGAGGGCGTCGCGCCCGGCGAGAGCGTGCGTCTCGATTGGCGGTCGGACGACGCGGCGCTCCCCGACCCCGCGATTCACGAGATTCTCGGAGTAGACGGCGAGTCGCTCGAGTTCACCGTCCGGCCCGCGCCCGGAGAGGAAGTGCGCCGCACCGTGCGGGCCATGGTGTACTCCGGCATGGATGCGGCGCGCGCAAGCGCGCGCATCGTCGAGAGTGGGCCGTACCGGTTCGGCTACGTGCACTTCTGGTACATCCCGTTCATGGGACCCTCCGGACTCCTGAAGGAACTCTTCGCCGACCGGTTCGCGGACTGCGACGGGCTGATCGTCGACCTGCGGGGACGGGGTGGCGCCGTGACGGAGGTCGGCGCGCTACTCAACCTGCTCGATCCCCAAGAGGGCCAGTGGCGCCGGCCGCTCGTGCTCCTCACGCACGCGGAAACGCGGAGCGCGAAGGAGGTCATCGCCTACCAACTGAGGCGGAAGAACGCCTGCTTCGTCGTGGGCGAGACGACGGCGGGCGCCGTCATCCCAGCGACCTTCGCCGACGTGGGCCACGACACGATGCTCATGTTCCCGGCGTTCACGCTCCCGGGGCACACGCGACTATTGGAGGGAATCGGAGTCACTCCGGACATCGAGGTCGCCGGGCCGCTGCCCTTCGCCGGCGGCCGCGACCCGATCTACCGCGCGGGGATCGTCGCCCTGGACGAGTGGTGCCGGGAGCTCAGCGCGCTTGGACGCCGGGGCGCGTCGGCACGCTGAAG